>NZ_JBSGJD010000058.1:0-41905 GCF_053605405.1 Amycolatopsis sp. NPDC003861 | reverse complement strand
GTTCGGTGCGTAGGACGCACCGAACGCCACATTGGGTGCGTCTGACGCAACCAACGCCACATTGGGGCGCTTGAAACCGGCGTCAGAAGTCGAAGCCGCCGCCGTCGAAGCCTCCGCCGTCGAACCCGCCTCCGTCGAAGCCGCCGCCGCCCCAGTCGCCGCCGTCGCCACCGAAGTCGCCGCCGCCGTCGCCACCGAAGTCGCCTCCGGCGTCACCGCCGCCGTCGCCGCCCATGTCGCCGGACTCGAGCGCGTCCTGCTGGCCCGCGTCGTAGCCGGACTCCCAGGCCGAGGCGCTCGCGATGCCGCTCATGCCGGAGAACATCGCGCTGAACAGGAACATCGAGCCCAGACCCCAGGCGCCGGCGACGAGCGCGGGCTTCCACCACGGCTCGCTGTACCAGCCCTGCGGCACCGGACGGCCCGCGACGCGGCCGCCGGGGTAGTAGTACGGCGTGTCCTGGCCGGCGTCGGGCGAAGCGGCGTAGTGCTGGCCCTCGACGTCGACCTCGCGGCGCTCGGTGACCTTGCCGGCGCGCTCGCGCTCGGCCTCCTCCGGCAGCTGCGGGCCGGGGTCCATCCCCATCGCGACCCGCGCGGCGCGGACGTAGTAGAGGCCTTCGACGGCGGTGTCCTTCACCAGCCGGGCCTGTTCGATCGTGCGGGCCTGCTCCAGCTGCGAGCCGGCGGCGTTGTAGCGCTCGCTCGCGTCGGCCATCGCCTGCATCGACGCGGTGTCGTTGCCGTTGAGGTTGAGCACCTGGCCGCCGAGCCGCTCGACCAGGCGCCGGGCGTCGGCCTTGGCGTCGTCCAGCTCCCGCTGCCGGGCCGCGGCGCGCTGCCGCGAGAAATAGAGGCCGCCACCGACGATCACGACGACGAGCACGATCAGGAAGATCGCGGTGCCCATGGACCACTCCTGGAAGTTCGGGGCTCGGTGACGGGTGGTCACCGTTGAAACGGACAACGCGGACGCTACGCGGTGGGTTCCCGGTGCGTGACCGGGCCCACCGCGAGCGCTGGCCGAAGAAACTAGAACACGTTATAGTTCGGCCATGAAGTTCACCCTGTCGATCGCGATGAACCCCCTCGATCAGCTGGGCGAGCTCGCCCGGGCCGCCGAAGAGGCCGGCTTCGCCTCCATTGCCCTGCCCGACTCGCTCTTCTACGCCGAAACGGTGGACACGGACTACCCGTACACCCCGGACGGCAGCCGGTTCTGGACCGCGGAGACACCCTGGGTGGACCCGCTCGTCGCGACCGCGTCGATGGGCGCGGTCACCAGCCGGATCCACTTCTACACGTCGGTGCTGAAGCTCGGCTCGCGCAACCCGGTGCTGCTGGCCCGTCAGGTCGGCTCGGCGAGCGTGCTCACCGGCGGCCGGTTCGGCCTCGGGCTCGGCGTCGGCTGGCTGCCCCAGGAGTTCGAGTACTGCGGCGTGCCGTTCGAGCGGCGCGGCAAGCGCGTCGACGAGGCCATCGACGTGCTGCGGCTGATCCTCGGCGGCGGGATGGTCGAGTACCACGGCGAGTTCTACGACTTCGACAAGATCCAGATGAGCCCGGCGCCGCCGACCCGGGTGCCGTTCTACATCGGCGGTCACACCGAGGTCGCGCTGAAGCGCGCCGCCCGGGTCGCCGACGGCTGGTCGTCGGCGATGATGAAGCTCGACGAGCTCCGCGACACCATCGCCCGGCTCAAGGAGCTGCTCGCCGAGCGGGGTCGCGCCGACGACCCGTTCGAGTACCAGGCGGTCTGCATCGACGCCTTCGGGCTGGACGGCTACCGCGCGCAAGCCGACGCCGGTGTCACCGACGTGATCACCATGCCGTGGGTGTTCGACGGCATCGGGTTCGACGCGCCGGTCGAGCCGAAGCTCGAAGCGATCCGCAAGTTCGGAGCCGAAATCATCGCGAAGTTCGAGGAGTGACTCCCATGGGCGTGCAGGTCAGCTGGGACACCGAGGCGGAGCAGCCGCCCGCGCGGCGTGCGGCGTACGCGTCGATGACCGCGGTGACGGCGGGCGACAAGGAGGGCTGGCTGGCCCTGTTCGCCCCGGACGCGGTGGTCGAGGACCCGGTCGGCCCGTCGTTCTTCGACGAGACGGGCAAGGGCCACCACGGCCGCGAGGGGATCGGCGCGTTCTGGGACAAGACGATCGCCAACGTCGAGCGCTTCGAGTTCACCATCCGCGACTCCCACGCGGGCGGCGACGAGGTCGCCAATGTCGGCACGATCACGACATTCCTGCCCGGCGGCTACCGCGTCGACACCGACGGCGTCTTCGTCTACCGAGTCGGCGACGACGGCCTGATCCGCTCGGTCCGGGCGTTCTGGGAGACCGAACGCGCGATGGCGACGGCCCGCCAGGTCTGACCCCTACCCCTGCGAAGGCCACCCCGGGACCCGGGGTGGCCTTCGTCGTGTGTGTGATCGACACATACCGCAACCGCCATGTTGCGGAAAGAGCGCATTCTGGCGATTGTTTGCTCAACCGTGCTACTTTTTGCTCATGCAAGCAAAAACGTTCACCGAGAACGCCCGGCGGGCGCAGATCGTCCGCGCGGCGATCGAGACCATCGGTGAACTGGGGTATGCGAAGGCTTCGTTCGGGCAGATCGCGAAACGCGCCGGGCTGAGCAGCACCGGCATGATCTCCTACCACTTCGACGGCAAGGCGGACCTGATCGCCGAGGTCGTCCGGGACGTGCTGGCCACGAGCCTCGCTTACATGCGGGAGCGGATCGACGCGGTGCGGGGGCCGGCGGCGGAGCTGCGGGCCTACATCGAGTCGAACCTGGCGTTCATCGCCGAGCACCCGGTCGAAATCACCGCGCTGCTCGAGAGCCTGCGGCACGGCGGCGGTGTCACCGCGGGCAACGACGACTGGTACCACGGCGCCGTCGACATCCTGGAATCCTGCCTGCGCGAGGGCCAGCGCTCCGGCGACTTCGGCCGGTTCGACCCGCGCGTCATGGCGATCACCGTCCGCCAGGCCATCGACGGCATCCACACCGAACTGATCCGGCGTCCCGCCACCGACGCCGACGCCTACGCCGCCGAGCTCGTCGCCATCGTCGAACGGGCCACCGCGCCCGACTGAACTGGGGAAACCATGGTCACCTCGAACACCTCCGGGCGCGTGCTGCGGCCGGTCATCGCCCTGCTCTACCTGAACCTGCTGATCAGTGTCGCGTTCGCGGTGCTCACCTTCCTGCACAAGGACGGCATCCTCGACTACCAGGTGCTGCACTGGGAGTCGACCGGCCAGGCCGACCCGGCCGATCGCGCCGGCACGCGCGCGTCGCTGGAGAGCGTGCTGTGGATCCGCCCGGTGTCGGTGCTGGTCATCGCGATCGTCTACGTCCGGCTGGCGGGCCGGCTCAAGCTCGGCCGCCGCAGCACCTACGTCCGGCTGATGGTGATCACCGTGCTGGGGCTGGCCGGGCTGGTCTACCTCGTCGTCGCGGCCGAGTTCCCGAACTGGATGCGGGCCGGGCAGGTGGGGCAGGCGGTGGTCCTGCTCGTGCTGTTCCTGCTGCTGTGCACGAAGAGCGTCCGGGGGTACTTCTCGAAGCAGGGCCGGGTTCCGCAGAAGGTGTGAACCCGAACCGGATTTCCGTTCACATTGTGTTTCCCGGACATTGTTCAACGACTCCGGAAAAGATTCAGGTTTCGCGGAAGTAAACGTTACCCGGTCGCCTCGATCACCCGAATGCCCGAACGCCGGAGCGGCGGCTCCGACCCTGAGTGGAGCGCGGGTTCGTGCAGCTTCCGCCCGGTGTCCGGGGTGCCGGTACCCGCTTTGGTGGATCGGGACCAATCGGACATCCTCGGGTGGGGAAACCCCGTTGTGCCTCGTTGCGGCACGTAGGGGCAGGTGGTAGCTTCTGATCGTTATCTCCTCGCGGTGTACCGGGCGATCAGGGCAGTAATCGCCCAACGGGAACCGCGGGGATCTGGGGTCTGGGGAAAGGTTGTCCGATGAACGTTTACCGCGGTCCTTCATAAGGGACGCCGAATAACACTTCGCCGGCGGCTCGCGCGCGAGTCGACGGGACTTTGTCATCACCAGGCACTCGTTGGGGAGCGGTGGGCCCGGTCGATCGACCGTCAAGCATTGCGTGTGCGGCGGCATTTGCCCGTCGCGTGCGCGGCTGCGCTGGTGATTCGCGAAAAAAAGCCGTGTTCGGCCCGTCTGGGGTGGCCGCAACGCGGGTCGTGGATCAGCCGAACCCAACAGGCGACGAATTCCTGGGGGATTTACCTGTCATGCTCATCGAACGTGATTTCGAAACGGCGACGCTGAGCCAGATGCTCGCCGACGCCCACTCCGGCGCCGGCGGTGTCGGCCTGGTCCTCGGCCCGGTCGCCAGCGGCAAGACCGCGCTGCTGGAGACCTTCGGCCGGCAGGCCGCCGGCACCGGCGCGGTCGTGCTGTCCGCCTCCGGCGCCCGGTCCGAAACCGCCGTCGGCCTCGGCGTCGTTTCGCAGCTGGTCCACACGCCGGGCGTCCGCGCGGACATCGCGGACCAGGTGTCGGCGTACGTGGAGGACGCCGAGGCCGACGCGACGCTGCTGGACAGCCGGTTCCTGCACCGCCTCTCCAGCGCGGTGATCGGCTGGTCGGCCGAGAGCCCGCTGGTCGTCTGCGTCGACGACGCCCACCACGCCGATCCCGCGTCCCTGCAGTTCCTGCAGCACATGGCCCGGCGGATCCGCCCGGCCCGGGTGCTCGTGCTGCTCGCCGAACGGGCCGACCCGGGCGAGCGGCGCCCGGTCCGCCACGTCGACCTGATGCGGCGGCCGCACTGCCGCCAGCTGCGGCTGGCCCCGCTGTCCCGCAACGGCGTCGGCGTCCTGCTGGCCGGCAAGCTCGACGAAGGCAAGGCCCACGCGCTGGCCGCGCAGTGCTTCGCGGTCAGCGGCGGCAACCCGCTGCTGGCCACGGCGCTGGTGCACGACACCCGCGCGGCCGGCACGGGCGAGGTCGTCGCGGGCGCCGCCTACCGGCACGCCGTGCTGAGCTGCCTGCACTCCAGCGAGCCGCGGGCCCTCGAACTCGCCCGGGCGCTGGCCGTCCTCGGCGACGACGAGCAGTCGCAGATCGCGCTGGCCGGCGGCATGGTCTCCTTCGCGCCGGCCACCACCGAGCCGGTGCGCCGGGCGCTGGAGTCGGCCGGCGTGCTCGACGGGCACCGGTTCCGGCACCCCGAAGCCCGCGTCGCGGTGCTCGAGGAGCTCGACCCCGGGGTCCGGGCCGCCCTGCACGGCCAGGCCGCCCGCCTGCTGTTCGACCAGGGTGCCCGCCCGACCGCGATCGCCGCGCACGTGGTGGCGGCGAACCTGGACGAGCCGTGGACCGAGCACCTGCTGTCCGAGGCGTCGGAGGCGGCGCTGCTGGAGGACGACGTCGAGCTGGCCCGCGCGTGCATCGCGATGGCCAGCCGCTGCTGCACCGACGACCGCGACCGGGCGATCGCCAAGGCGTCGCTGGCCGACATCGAATGGCGGACCACCCCGGCGAAGGCGATGCGCCGGCTGCCGGAGCTGGTGCACGCGACCCGCGCCGGGTACCTGCCGGGCATCCGGGTCGTCGGCATCTTCGAGTTCCTGCTCTGGTTCGGCCGGGTCGACGAAGCCGTGGAGATCTCGAAGGCGTTCGGTGACCTGGTCGACTGCCGGGACCGCCGGACCCGCGGCGAGCTGCTGACGCTCGATTCGTGGCTGGCCAGCTCGGTGCCGGGGATGCGGCGCCTGATCGAGCCGATGCTCGCCTCGATCACCGACGAAACGCCGTCCCCGCAGCTCGGGCTCGCGGTGAACTCGCAGCAGAAGGCGATCGACGCGCTGACCAGCGCGGTCCGCGAAGGCCCGTCCGAGGCCGCGGTGCTCGACGCCGAGCAGGTGCTCGAAGGCACCCGGATGACCGACATCACCCTGCGGCACCTGGTCTTCGCGGCGACGGTGCTGGTCTACGCCGAACGCCTCGGCAAGGCCGCCACCTGGGCGGATCACCTGATGGCGCAGGCCGCCGGCCGTCCGGCGCCGACCTGGCAGGCGTCGCTGGCGGAGCTGCGCGCGGAGGTCGCGCTGCGGCAGGGCGACCTGCCGCTCGCCGCCCGCGACGCCAAGATCGCGCTGACGAAGATGACCCCGGAGGCGTGGGGCATCGGGGTGGGCGCGCCGCTGGCGACCCTGCTGGCCGCGCTGACCGAAATGGGGCGGTTCGACGAAGCGGCCGAGCTGCTCAACCAGCCGGTGCCGGACGCGCTCGGCGAGACCCGGTTCGGCCTGCACTACCTGCACGCGCGCGGCCACTACTACCTCGCGACCGGCCGGCTGCCGACGGCGCTGAACGACTTCCTCGCCTGCGGGGAGCAGATGGCCCGGTGGAACCTGGACCAGCCGTCACTCGTGCCGTGGCGCTCCAGCGCCGCGGAGGTCCACCTGAAGCTGGGTGACCGCGAGAAGGCCCGTCAGTTCGCCGAGGAGCAGGCGGCGAAGCTCGGGCCGGACTGCGGCGACCGCACCCGCGGCATCACGCTGCGGACGCTGGCGCTGGTGGCCGACCCCGCGCGGCGGCCGAAGCTGATGCAGGAAGCGGTGGACGTGCTCGAGAAGTCCGGCGCCAAGCTGGAACTGGCCCGCACGCTCGCCGAGCTGAGCCGGGCGGGCGGCGACACGCCCGCAGCGCGCACGGCCGCCCGGGACGCCCGGGTGCTGGCCAAGGAATGCGGCGCGGAGCTGCTGCGGAAGACGTTCCTCGACGGCGGGGACGACGACGTGGTGGTGTCCCTCCGCGGCCGGGTCGCCCCGGCCGACGTCAAGCTGCTGACCGACGCCGAGCAGCGGGTCGGCTGGCTCGCCGCGCGGGGCCACACCAACCGCGAGATCGCCAGCCAGCTCTACATCACGGTCAGCACGGTGGAACAGCACCTGACGCGCGTATACCGCAAGCTGAGCGTCAGCCGGCGCCGCGACCTGGCGTCGGAGCCGCAGCTGCGGGTGCCGGAGCAGCAGGAGCGCTTGCCGGGCGTGCCCCGGCCGCCGGTGGCGGTCAACCACCGGGCGCCGGCCCCGCCGGTGCGCCGTCCACTGAGGCCGGTGCCGCCGGTCCGCTGACGGACGTCACCGGAGCCGGGATCCCGTACGGGGTCCCGGCTCTTCCGTTTCCGCAGACCCCTATAGGTGCGCCCCTAGGTTTCCCTCCGCGGCCACTGACTTGGCGCCCGATTCGTTGACAAAGAACCGGTGTCCCGCGAGCGTGAACGTCGTTGCCGGGCACCGGATCCGGCGCGATTTTCGCGGCGGCGAGGTACCCCGGAGCTGCTCGCACGGCGGCCGGACGACGCCACGGCGGGAGCTGTACTCGTGACGTGGCAAGGAAGGCACATCCATGGCGAAGCGTGCGTTGATCACCGGAATCACCGGGCAGGACGGGTCGTACCTGGCCGAGCACCTGCTGGCCGAGGGTTACCAGGTGTGGGGCCTGGTGCGCGGCCAGGCCAATCCGCGCAAGTCGCGGATCAGCAGGCTGGTCTCCGATCTCCACTTCGTGGAGGGGGATCTGATGGACCAGGTCAGTCTCGTGTCCGCAGTGGACTTCGTGCAGCCCGACGAGGTGTACAACCTCGCGGCCATCTCGTTCGTGCCGATGTCGTGGCAGCAACCCGAACTCACCACCGAGGTGAACGGCATGGGCGTGCTGCGGGTGCTCGAAGCGGTCCGGATGGTGTGCGGGCTGGACAAGTCCCGCCCGACCGGCGGCGGGATCCGGTTCTACCAGGCGTCGTCGTCGGAGATGTACGGCAAGGTGGCCGAGACCCCGCAGAACGAGCAGACCATCTTCCACCCGCGCAGCCCCTACGGCGTCGCGAAGACCTACGGGCACTTCATCACCAAGAATTACCGCGAATCCTTCGGCATGTTCGGGGTGTCCGGGATCCTGTTCAACCACGAGTCCCCGCGCCGCGGCGCCGAGTTCGTCACCCGCAAGATCACCATGGCGGTGGCGGAGATCAAGCTGGGCCTGCGCGACAAGCTGTACCTGGGCAACCTGGACGCGGTCCGTGACTGGGGATTCGCCGGCGACTACGTCCGCGCGATGCACCTGATGCTGCAGCAGGAGACGGCGACCGACTACGTGGTGGGCACCGGGCAGATGCACTCGGTTCGCGACGCCGTCCAGATCGCCTTCGACGCGGTGGACCTGAACTGGCGCGACTACGTCGTCATCGACCCGGCCCTGGTCCGGCCCGCGGAGGTCGAAACCCTCTGCGCCAACCCGGAAAAGGCGCGCGCCGAGCTCGGCTGGAAGCAGTCGGTCGACTTCGAGGAGCTGATGCGGATGATGGTCGAGGCCGACCTGCGGAAGGCGTCGAACGAGCACAAGTACAGCGAGCTGATGCTCGCCGGGAGCTGGTGACGGCCGTGACGCCCATCCTGTTCGCGTCGATCGCGGACGCCGGCATGATCAACCCGCTGCTCGTCATCGCCGGCGAACTCGCCCGCCGTGGCGTGCCGGACCTGTACTTCGCGTCCACAGAGGACCGCCGCGCCGACGTCGAGGCGATCTCCGCGACCAACCCGGTCCGGTTCGTTTCGTTCGGGGAGCGGCTCGAACGGCCGCCGGGCGAGTGGCACCCGGACCTCTACGCGGCGGCGACCCAGCCCGCGAAGCCGGGCAGCCTGACCGCGCGGCCGCAGAACGTCGTCGCCTACCTCAGCGGGGTCACCGACGCGAGCATCATGGTGACGATGTACGAGCGCGCGCTGGCCGTCGTCGACGAGGTGAAGCCGGCGCTGATGGTCATCGACTCCTCCAGCGTCTACCCGACCGACGCGGCGATCGCCCGCGAGGTCCCGTACATCTACAGCGTGCCGATCTCGGTGAGCGAGATCTTCGCCGAGCGCCTGCCGTTGAGGTACCCGAGCCCGAACACCGGGCTGCCGCGCGCGCTTTCGGGACGGCAGAAGCTCGCGAACCTGTGGTTCCGGCTGCGGCTGCTGCACGGCATGCTGACGAAGGTTCCGGCGATGCAGTTCACCAAGGCCCGCAAGGAAGCCGGGATCCTGAACGCGACGGCCGGTCAGTCCGGCTACGCCGACCGCGCGCGGGCGATCCTCGGGTATTCGGTGTTCGGCATGGAGTACCCGTTCGACGCGGCGCCGTCGCACCTGCGGATGGTGGGGCCCGTGGTACCCCCGCTGCCGGAGGCGGTGACGCCGGATCCGGCGTTATCGGCCTGGCTGGACGAGCACGAATCGGTGGTGTACCTGGCGTTCGGCACCCACATGCGGCTCACCGCGCCCCAGGTGTCGGCGATCGCGGAGGCGGCGCGGCGGATCGGGCCCGAGCACCACGTGCTGTGGAAGCTGCCGAAGGCCCAGCGCGCGTTGCTGCCGGCGGACCTGCCGCCGAACGTCCGGCTGGAGAACTGGGTGCCGTCCCAGTTCGACGTCCTGGCCCACCCGCACGTGCGCGTCTACTACCACCACGGCGGCGGCAACAGCGCGTACGAAGGGATCTACTTCGGGAAGCCGGGCCTGGTGCAGCCGTTCTGGATGGACTGCCACGACCACGCGGCGCGGGTCCTCGACAGCGGCTGCGGGCTGGTCCTCTCGTACGAGGAGACGATTTCGGCGGCCGCGATCGTGGCCAAGCTGCGCCGGGTGCTGGAGGAGAAGGAGTTCACGGCCCGGGCCGAGGAGTGGGCGGACCGCTTCCGCGCGGCGGGCGGCCTGGGCGCCGCCGCCGACACCGTGCTGGCCGCTCTCGGGAAGGGATAGGCATGTCCGTCAAGTATCCGGTGTCCCAGCCGTACCTGAACGGCGACGAGCTGGCCAACGTCACCGACGCCGTCACGAGCGGCTGGATCTCTTCGCAGGGCCCGTACGTGGAGCGGTTCGAGTCGGATTTCGCCGCGTACAACGGGGTGTCGTTCGGGGTGGCGTGCTCGTCTGGGACGACGGCGCTGACGCTGGCGTTGCGGGCGCTGGGGATCGGCCCGGGGGACGAGGTGATCGTCCCGGAGTTCACGATGATCGCCTCGGCGTGGGCGGTGACGTACACGGGAGCGACCCCGGTGTTCGTCGACTGCGGCGACGATCTGAACATCGACGTGTCGCTGATCGAAGCGAAGATCACCCCGCGCACCCGCGCGATCATGCCGGTGCACATCTACGGGCGCCGGTGTGCCATGGACGCGATCATGGAGCTGGCGTACGAGTACAACCTGCGTGTCGTGGAGGACTCGGCGGAGGCGCACGGGGTGCGTCCGGTCGGGGACATCGCGTGCTTTTCGTTGTTCGCCAACAAGATCATCGCCTCGGGTGAGGGCGGGATCTGCCTGACGTCGGACGCCCGGCTCGCGGCGCAGATGAAGCACCTGCGGGGGATGGCGTTCAACCGGGACCACACGTTCCTGCACAAGAAGCTCGGGTACAACTTCCGCATGACGAACCTGCAGGCCGCGGTGGCGACGGCCCAGGTGGCCCAGCTCGATTCGATCCTCGCTCTCCGGTCGGCGATCGAGGCGCGTTACGACGCTGGACTGCGGGACATTCCGGGGGTGCGGTTGATGCCTCGGCGGGATGTGCTGTGGATGTACGACCTGTTGTGTTCGCGGCGAGACGAGCTGCGCGCTTTCCTTGCCGGGGAGGGGATCGAGACGCGGGTGTTCTTCAAACCGATGAGCCGGCAGCCGATGTACCTGGATCCGGTGTGGCCTTCGTTGCGGGCCAACCGGTTTGCGGAGGAGGGCTTGTACCTGCCGACGTACACTTCGCTGGGCGAGGATGATCAGGAGTACATCGTTTCGCGGGTAAGGAAGTTCTACAGCTGATCCGCCCGATCGAGTGATGAACTTCTGTTCGATGGTCGGTAATCTTGATCTATGTCCGACAGCGCTCGTTCGTCTGCCGAGGCGGTGGCTTTCGCCGACCGCCTCGGTGAGTTGCTCGCGTGTATGCGGTCTGCGGAGGCCGAGCTGGGGGCGCTGGTGGTGGAGATCGAGCAGCGTGGGGTGATGGAGGTGTTCGGGTACCGGTCTGTTGCCCGGTTGCTGGAGCACCTGGGTGACCTTCCGAGGTCGGCGGCGGAGCGTTTGGTGAAGCGGGCTCGTTTGGTGAATCCGGGTCGCGCTCTCGATGGCACCCCGATCCCGGCCCTGGCGCCGGCGACGGGTGTTGCTGCTTTGTCCGGATCGCTGAGTGCTCCGATGATCGATGTGATCACCGGGGTGCTGGCCGAGGTTCCGCCTGAGCATCGTGACCGTGTCGAGGCTGATCTGCTCGCCTTCGCGGCCGAGGCTGGGCACAAGCAGGTTGCGGTCCTTGGTGCCCGGATCCTCGCCCACCTGGCTCCCGATGGTGCCGAGCCCGACGACACCGAACCTTTGACTCCCACCCGGGAGCTGTTTCTGCGTCGTCGAAGATCCGGGGTCTGGGAGTTGAACGGCAAGTTCGACGATGAGACCGGCACCCGTGCCAGTGTTCTGCTCGATGCTTTGGCCGAGCGTCGTACCGGTGACGACGGGCCCGACCACCGCGCGATGCCGCAGCGTTACGGTGATGCGTTCTCCGACGCCATCGACCTGGCCCTCAACTCTCCGGACTTGCCGATGCAGGCCGGGGAACGGGCCCACGTCATGGTCGCGGTTTCCCTCACCGACCTGAAGTCCGGCGCCGGTCGGGCCACGCTCGGTGACACTGGCACGATGACCGCGGCCGAAGCCCGGGTCCATGCCTGTGACGCCATGGTCATCCCCGCGGTGTTGGGTGCGAAAAGTGAACCCCTCAACCTCGGGCGCCTCCGCCGTTTGATCTCCGCCGGACTTCGCCGCGCCCTGTTCCTGCGCGACCGAGGCTGCGCGTTCCCCGGCTGCCACCGCCCACCCCGGCACTGCCAAGGCCATCACATCCGGCATTGGGCCGACGGTGGCCCTACTGACCTGAACAACCTGGTGTTGATGTGCGCTCACCACCACCGGCTGCTGCACCGCTCCGGCTGGGAAGTCCGCATCGCCGCCGATGGCCTCCCGGAATTCCTTCCACCCACCTTCCTCGACCGGCGCCGAAAACCCCGGCGCAACAACCTCCACGAACCGCTGCCATTCGCAGCCTGAACACGGGAAAGGCCCCGCGGCCACACGGCCGCGGGCCCACACCCGCGCGCGCAGGCTGTCCTCAAAGGCCAGAGACCACGCGAGATGCCTCTCCAGTCATGCGCAATGCTTCTCCAGCCACGTGAGATGCCCCTCTGGTCACGTGTGATGCCTTCTCCGTCACGCCGACCAACCGCCTAGGTAAGCCGGCCGATTCTCCGTCGCACGACCCGACTGCTCAGGACCGCGAGCCGACCGTCCGATGGCCAGGCTTCCCAAAGCGACACTTCCGCAACCCGCCGACGCGAGCACCTACCCCTGCCGCACCTTGCTGCTCAAGTAGGTCAACACCGCCAGCACCCGGCGGTTGTCGTCCTCGTGCTGGGCCAGATCCAGCTTCGTGAAGATGCTTGCCGTGTGCTTGCCCACTGCGGCCTCGCTGATCGTCATCCGCTGGGCGATCGCCGCATTGGATCTGCCCTCGGCCATCAGTTCCAGGACCTGGCGCTCGCGGGGGGTCAGCGCGTCCAGGGGGTCGCGGCGCGATCTGCTCGCCAGGAGCTTGGTGATGACCTCCGGGTCCATGGCCGTCCCTCCGGCCGCCACCATGCGGAGGGCGTCCACGAACTGGTCCGCGTTCAGCACCCGGTCCTTCAACAGGTACCCGATCGCGCCCGCTCCGTCCGCCAGGAGCTCTCGGGCGTACGTCTGCTCCACGTGCTGGGATAGCACCAGCACCGGCAGCCCTGGGCGTCGGCGGCGGGCCTCCAATGCCGCGCGGATTCCTTCGTCGCTGAACTTGGGAGGCAGGCGGACGTCCACCACCGCGATGTCCGGTGCGTGGTCCTCGATCGCCTTCAGCAGCTCCGGGGCATTGCCCACCGCCGCCACCACTGCGAAACCGTGTGCTTCCAGGAGCCTCGTCATGCCGTCTCGAAGCAGGTAGAGATCCTCCGCGAGGACAACGCGCACGAACCGCTCCTGGGATTCCGGGCCGGGCGGGGCCGGGCTGGGTGGCCCAACCGTACCGGAGCCCTTCAGTCCAGTGCGCGCTTGAGGAAGCCCCTGATGCCGAACGCGCCGAAGATCAGCGTTGCCACCACCATGACCAGCAGGGAGATCCACAGCGGGATGGACTGGACCTGGTCCGGCATCACCAGCCGCCGCAGCGCCTCCGAGACGTACGTCAGCGGGTTGGCCGCGCAAATCACCTGGAACCAGCGCAAACCGGACAAGCTCAGCCAGGGGAACTGCCCGGATCCGGTGAAGATCAGGGGCACCAGCAGGATCGTGAACACCAGGTTGATGTGGCGGGGCGGCACGATCGTCCCCAGCACCATCCCCACCGCCGCGCCGGCCAGGGAACCCAGGGCGACGACTCCCGCCACCCCCGGCAGGGCCGCCGGGCTCCAGTGGACGCCGTCGAGGATGAGCAGGCCGATCGGGATCATCACCAGGCCGGCGATGATGCCGCGGATCGCGCCGAACAGCATCTTCTCCACCGCGACCAGGCGGATCGACAGCGGCGCCAGCAGCCGGTCCTCGATCTCCCTGGTCACCGAAAAGTCCAGCACCAGGGGCAACGCCGTGTTCTGCAACGCCCCGGTGAACGCGTTCATCGCCACCATGCCCGGCAGCAGGACCTGGGCGTACCCGGCGCCCGCGTAGCCGATCTGCGACAGCACCTTGCCGAAGATGAACAACAGGAACAGCGGCTGGATCAGCATCTGGGCCAGGAACGGGAGCAGCTCGCGCCCGGTGACGAAGAAGTCGCGGCCGAGCACGGCGAAGAACGCGCGGGCCTGGCCAGGCTGTGGTTGCGGCATTGGCGGGGCGACAGTGGCGGCGGTCATCGGAGGTCCCGTCCGGTGATGGAGATGAACACGTCTTCGAGGGTGGGCTTGCCGAACGAGATGCCGGTGACCTCGCACCGCTCGCGGCCCAGCACCGCCAGCACGCCCGGCAGGAGCGACGCCGGCTCGGCTTCGGTGTACAGGCGGAACTGGACGGCGTTCTCGTCCGCGGCCGCCCGGCCGGCGGCGGCGAGCCGCTCGACCCGCTCCACCGACGGCACCTGCTCCAGCTCCTTGCCGACGGCGTCGGCGTCGGCGGGCGACTCCGCCAGCCTCACGCCCACGGTCAGCGTCGTGTTGCCGGGCAGCGACCGGGTCAGCGCGTCCGTCGTGTCCAGCGCCAGCAGCTTGCCGCGGTCGACGATGCCGACGCGGTCGCACAGCTTGGCCGCTTCCTCCATGTCGTGCGTGGTGACCACCACCGTGACGCCCTCGGCCGTCAGTTCGGCGACGCGCTCGTGCACGAACAGGCGCGACTGCGGGTCGAGCCCGGTCGCCGGCTCGTCGAGGAACATCACCTTCGGCTGGTGCATCAGCGCGCGGGCGATCATCACACGCTGGGCCTGGCCGCCGGACATCTCGTCGACCCGGGCTTTCGCCCGTGGGCCGAGCCCCATCCACTCGATGAGCTCCTCGGCCCGGCGATGCCGCTGCGCCCGGCCCATGCCGTGGTAGGCGGCGTGGAACAGCAGGTTCTGCCGCACGGTCAGCGACTGGTCGAGGTTGTTGCGCTGCGGCACGACGGCCAGCGCCTGGCGGGCCGCCGTCGCGTGCTTGACGACGTCGATGCCCGCCACCTCGGCGTGGCCGGACGTCGGCAGCGCGCGGGTGGTCAGCATGCTGACCGTCGTCGTCTTGCCCGCGCCGTTGGGACCCAGCAGGCCGAACACCTCGCCGGTGGCGATGGTGAACCCGAGGCCGTCGACCGCCGGCCGTTCTGCTTTCGGGTACCTCTTGACGAGGTCCCGTACCACCACCGCGTCCGGCACGCCGGGCCTCCAGGGATCAGTGCGGACAAAAAGGGCAGGAAGAGGTGAGGAAGGGCCGTGGTGCTGGGGGACAACCTCGGCCCTTCCCCACAGGCGGCTGGTTCTGCCGAACCAGCGGGTCAGGAAGTGTGCTTGAGGTGCCGCTCGAGCTCGTCGGCCGCGCGGGCCGCGCCACCGGCGGCGCGCACCTTCGCGCCCATCGCGGCGACGGCGGACCGCACGCGCTCGTCGGCCGCCGTCGTCTTGACGGCGTCGCGCAGCAGCTCCGGCGTCGGTTCCCGGCCGGCCAGGTTCGTGCCCAGGCCGAGTTCCGCGACCCGGTTGGCGACGGCGGCCTGCTCGACGCTCTGCGGCAGGGCCACCATCGGAGTGTCGAAGTACAGCGCCTCCATCGTCCCGCCCATGCCCGAGTGGGTGATGAAGGCCGAAGCGTGGTTCAGCACCGCCAGCTGCGGCACCTGCGCGTGGGCCTCGATGTTCGGCGGGAGCTCGCCGAGCGAAGCCGGGTCAAGCGCGCCGATCGACAGCACGACGTGCCAGTCCTCACCGGTGAACGCCGCCACGACGGCCCGGAAGAAGTCCGGCCGGTCGTTGAACGCCGTGCCGAGCGAAACCAGCAGCACCGGCTTGCCGTCCGACGGCGGCTGCCACCCGCCCTGGAACGTCCGGTCGCCCAGGCACGGGCCGATGAACGCGAAGTGGTCGTCGAAAGTCTCGCCCTCGTACTGGAACTCCTTGGCCACGAAGGCGAGCGCGAACTCCTCGCGGCCGATGGCGAAGTCCGCGGGCGAGATCGCCGGGACGCCGTGGGCCTGCGTCAGCTCGGCGATCTTCTCCCGGAACGCGACGCGGGCGGGGTGTTCCTCGCTGAACCCGTTCTCCTCGCCGAGGAACTTCGCCAGCGACCAGTGGTCGTTGTAGGCGAAGGACGGGAACAGCTCCACCGCGGGCACGCCCCACTTCGCGGCGAGCACCCGTCCGGTCGCGTACACGGTCCGGTCGTAGAGGATCAGGTCCGGGACGTCTTCGGCGAAGGCCGCCTCGAACACCGGGATGGTCGCCGTGCTTTCCATGACCAGCACCAGCGGCAGCCACGCGGCGAAGTCGGCGGGCGGGTCCTCGGTGCGCGGCTTCGGCGTCAGGGACGACTCGTACCGCAGCACCCGCGCGCCGGTCGGCGCCACCAGCTCGGCGAACTGGTCCGTCGTGGCGAAGGTGACGCGGTGCCCGCGGCGGACCAGCTCGGCGGCCACGTCCAGCGTCGGCATGACGTGCCCGTACGCGGGGATGGTCAGCAGCGCGATGTGTGCCATGGGAAAGCTCCTCGGATTGCGGTGGACGGCCGGAGGCCCTCAGGCACGCAGGTCGTGCTTGCGGGTGTAGTAGGCCATGAAGCCGATGAGCCCGCCGAGGACCACGATCCACTGCACGGTCGTCACCAGGTTGATGTCGTCGAGCGGCAGCGTGTAGGCGAGCACCACGCGCACGACCGCGTCCACGATCATGCCGATGCCGAAGACGACGGTGAGCAGGCGCAGCCCGTGGCGCATCCGCGGCTCGGTGTCCCAGCGGCGTTCCCACACCTCGGCGCCGGCGCCGCCGCGCTTGGTGCGCGCGATGCTGACTCCGGCGTGCAGGAAGAACGGCTTCTCGAAGAACAGCGTGATCAGCATCCAGATGCCGAACATGGCGGTGAGCCAGCCGTCCTTGGCGAAGAAGAACCGCGCGTCACCCGAAATCAGCGAAACCGCGGTGCCGATGACCATCATCGTCACCATGAAGAGGCCGAGCCCGTCGATCTTGCGGTAGCGGGCGAAGACGTACACGGTGCGGACCACCGGGACGATGCCACCGATGATCGCAGCGGTCAACAGCGGGACGCCGTTCTGGCGCAGGATGTAGTAGACGGCGAGCGGGACGATCAGGTCGAAGGCCGCGGAAGCGAACAGCGCCAGCCGCGGATTGCGCGGTTCCCCGTGCGACGGCGCGTCGGCCTGCGTGCGTTGAATGCCGGCTTCGTTCATTGCTGCTCCTGGTGGTTCGCGAGTTCGTTCTCTTGCGGAACGCCATTCGCTTGCGTCGTGGCGCTGCTCCGGGGACAACGGTAGTGTCGCGATCCCGGTCGGCGTGAGCCTGTTAGACCGAACATAGGGGTATGGCTTCCTCTACCCCTATGAGTGGGCTTGGCCGATTGTGCGGCCCTCCGGGGCGCGTCCAGACTGGACCGACCTCGAGTGCGAGAGGGCCGGTCCGGCCCCCTGGAGACGATGGGGGACGCGATGAGCCGACCGGGAACACTGTCCCGTGGCGAGTATGATCTGCCGATGTCGACGATTCCGCGGCGCAGCGCCTCGGCCGTCCGGCGGGGTGTCGCCGGAATGGCGCGGCTGGTCGTTTTCGTGCTGTTCGCCGCGGTGCAGGTGTGCGTTCTCACGTTGCCCGCACTGTTCTGGCTGCCGGAATACGTCGCCGCCGCGGGGCTCACCGTGCTGGTGGCCATTCCCGCCTGCCGCCTGCTGCCGGTGCTTTCCCGCAAATGCGCGCCGGCCCTCTACGGCCGGGCCGTCGAATCGCCGTACCTGCCGTTGCCGGCGCTGGAACGCACCGAGAACGGCTGGTACTGGAACGGCTACGACTTCCACAAGTTCCGCTGGGTTTCGCTGGCCCAGCGGCGCGGCCGCTGGTTCTTCACCGACCCGGCGACCTGGCGCGACCTGGCCTGGCTGGTGGTCAACCCGCTGACCGGCGGCCTCCTGGCGGCCGTGCCCGTCGCGCTCGCCGGTTTCGGCGCGTTCCTGCTGGTCGCGCCGCTGACCGCGCCGCACCTCCCGGCCGGGGCGTGGTACTTCCCGCTGCCCGTCGACACCCCGGCCGGCGTCGCCGCGACGGTCGTCGCCGGGCTGGCGCTGCTCGTGCTGGGGCTGGTGGCCGCGCCCGGCGCGGTCGCCCTGCACGAAGCCTGGACGAGGTGGCTGCTGGCGCCGGACGAGCGGGCGCTGCTGTCGCGGCGGGTGGAGCGGTTGTTCGCCACCCGGGCCGCGGCGATCGACGCCCAGGCCGCCGAGCTGCGGCGGATCGAGCGCGACCTGCACGACGGCGCCCAGGCGCGGCTGATCGCGATCGGCATCTCGCTCGGCACCGCGGAGATGCTGCTCGACACCGACCTCGACGAGGTCCGGCGGCAGCTGGCCGGCGCGCGGGAGCTGTCCGCGGCGGCGCTGCAGGAGCTGCGCGGGCTGGTGCACGGCATCCAGCCGCCGATGCTCGCCGACCGCGGCCTCGGCGCCGCGCTCGAGGACCTGGCGATGGACGCGCCGGTGCCCACCGACGTCGAGGTCGGGCTGGTCGGCCGCCCGGACGCGGCCCTGGAGTCGGCCGTCTACTTCTCGGTGGCCGAACTGCTGGCCAACGCGGCCAAGCACGCGGCCGCCAAGCGCGTGCGGGTGAGCGTCACCCACCGGCCGGGCACGCTGCGGGTCGTCGTCGCCGACGACGGCAAGGGCGGCGCCGACTCGAGCCGCGGCACCGGCCTCGCCGGCGTCCAGCGCCGGATCGCGGCCTTCGACGGCGTCCTGGACTGTTCCAGCCCGCCGGGCGGCCCCACCGAAATCACCATCATGATTCCGTACGTGCTTCCGTCGGACGGCAATACCGAATAGTTTCAGGGGGATCATAATGCGTCGAGCGATTGTGGTGTGCCTGTTCGCCGTGGTCACTTCTCTTTCGGTGGCCGGATGCGATCATCTGATCGATCTGGGGTGTGCGGAACGGTCCTGCCACTTCAACCTCGTCAGCGGGGGAAAGGTGGACCTCGGCGGGCAGGAACTGGCGGTCGAGAAGGTGGACAACAATTCCGTGACCTTCCTGTCCAACGGCATCAGCGTTTCGCTCTTCCAGGGTGTCGATCTGGACTTCCTGGGCTACCACCTGCACCTCGGGGAGATCCGCGGCGGCGAAGCCAGCCTGGACGTCACGCGGAATTAGCGCGGAAACTTCAGGGGTTACGGTCCGTGCAGTAGTCACCTAGGTTGGTCGACGATTGGACCAACTAGCGGCGGGGGCGACCCGTTCGCGGGTTTCTGGGGTGACTATGCGTAATGATCTTCTCCGGGCGCGCCCTCGCGCGGTCGCGGTCGTCCTCGCCGGCGTGCTGCTGACGTCCGGTCTGACGGCCTCCGCCGCCGCGGCCGATCCGGCCGCGAAGTTCTCGCCCAGGGTGAAAAGCCTCGTCGGCGAGCTGACCCTCGACGAGAAGCTTTCCCTGGTGCACGGCGGCGACGACCCGAACAGTGTCGGTGAAGCCGGGTACGTGCCCGGCGTGCCCCGTCTCGGGATCCCGTCGCTGCGGCTGGCGGACGGCTCGGCCGGCGTCCGGGTGGACAAGCCGTCGGTCGTGATGCCCGCGCCGGTGGCGCTCGCGTCCACTTTCGACGAGTCGCTCGCCACCCGCTACGGCGCCGGCGTCGGCCGCGAAGCCCGCGCGCTGGGCACCGACGTCCTGCTCTCGCCGATGGTCAACACCATCCGGATTCCCTACGGCGGCCGCAACTTCGAAACGTTCAGCGAAGACCCGCTGCTGACGTCCCGGATGGCCGGCGCCGAAGTCCGCGGCATCGCCGGCCAGGGCACCATCCCGGTCGTCAAGCACCTCGCCGGGAACAACCAGGAGAACGACCGGCAAACGATCGACGTCGTGATGGACGACCAGACGCTGCACGAGGTCGAGCTGCCCGGCTTCGAAGCGGCGATCAAGGCCGGCGCCGGTGCGGTGATGTGCTCGTACAACAACCTCAACGGGCCGTCCGCCTGCGCGAACTCCGACCTGCTGACCGGGATCCTGCGCGAGCAGCTGGCGTTCCAGGGCTGGGTGATGTCGGACTGGCGGATGTCGCTGGCGCCCGGCAGCCTGCCGCTCGGCCTCGACCAGGAGATGCCGGGCGGGACGTACTTCGGTGACCTGCTCAAGGCCGCGCTCACCGCGGGCACCATCCCGCAGTCCGCTTTGGACACCGCCGTCGGCCGCATCCTCAGCCAGCTCGACCGCTTCCACCTGCTGAACGGCCCGGCCCGGCCGGCGCGCGACCTCGCCGGGCTGACGGCCACCGCGCAGGACGTCGCCCAGGCGGGTGCGGTCCTGCTGCGCAACGAAAAGTCGGCGCTGCCGCTGACCACCGCGCGGTCCGGCAAGATCGCGGTGATCGGCTACAACGCGAAGACGCCGAAACTCAACGGCGGCGGCAGCTCCCACGTGCTCCCGTCCGCGACGCCGGCCGCCCCGCTGGACCTGATCAAGCAGCGCGCGGGCAGCACCACGACCTACACCCCGGGCTACGACCCGGCGGGCGAAGCCGTGCCGGCCGGCGCGCTGGCCCCGGCGTTCACCCAGGGCGGCGGCCTGCCCGCCGGCGCGGAGGGCGTGTTCTACAACGGCACGATCACCGCGCCGAGCGAAGGCGATTACAGCATCCAGCTGCAGTCGACCGGCGGCGGCGGGTTCCTCCAGGTGGACGGGACGGCGAGCGGCCTGTTCGGCGACTCGATCGCGGGCGGCTACACCGGGATCACCGTGCACCTGACCGCGGGGCCGCACTCGCTGCTGCTGTACGGGTTCGCGGACTTCGTCAACCCGCTGAAGGTCAACCTGCACTGGATCACCCCGGCCGCGGCCCAGGCGAAGATCGACCAGGCGGTGACGGCGGCCAAGGCGGCCACCACCCCGGTCGTGTTCGCCTACGACGACAGCTCCGAAGGCCTCGACCGGCCGGACCTTTCGCTGCCCGGCTACCAGGACGAGCTGATCGACGCCGTCGCGGCGGCCAACCCGCGCACGGTCGTGGTGCTGAACACCGGCTCCGCCGTGAAGATGCCGTGGCTGGCGAAGACGGCGGCGGTGCTGGAGATGTGGTACCCGGGCCAGAAGGGCGCCGAGGCGACGACGGCGTTGCTGTACGGCGACGCCAGCCCGCAGGGCAAGCTGACCCAGACCTTCCCGGTGGATGAGGCCCACACGCTCGTCAGCGGCAGCGCCGGGCTCTACCCGGGCCAGGACGGCCAGGTGAAGTACACCGAGGGCGTCGACATCGGCTACCGCTGGTACGCGGACAAGAAGATGACCCCGCTGTTCCCGTTCGGCTTCGGTCTTTCGTACACGACGTTCGCCTACAGCGGCCTGTCGGCGGCGAACGCCTCCGACGGCGGTCTCGACGTGAAGGTGACCGTCCGCAACACGGGCACCCGCACGGGTACGGAGGTGGCCCAGGTGTTCGTCGGCCCGAGCCCGCAGGTGACGGCGCCCCAGCCGCCGACGGCCCTGGGCGGCTACGCGAAGGTGACGCTGACGGCGGGGGCGTCCCGGACGGTGACGATCCACGTCGACCCCCGCCAGCTGTCCTACTGGGACGTGACGGCGAAGGCGTGGAAGCGCGGTGCGGGCACCCGGGCGGTGCAGGTGGGTTCGTCCTCGACGTCCCTGCCGCTGAGCACCCGCGTCGCGGTGCGCTGAGAGCACGGACGAACGGCCGGCGCCCGGGTGGGGCGCCGGCCGTTTCGCCGTGCTCGTCAGCCGTTGGTCACCGGTAGGTGGCGGAGACCTCGGATGATCGCCGAGCGGCGGCGGTCGGCCGGGCCCGTCTGGTGGAGGTCGGGCAGCCGGGTGGCCAGGACGCGGAACGCGACGTCCGCCTCCAGGCGGGCCAGGGGCGCGCCCAGGCAGTAGTGCGAGCCGCCCGAGAAGGAGAGGTTGTCCGGGGTGGTCGGGCGGGTGAGGTCGAAGTGGTCCGGCAGGGACCACACCCGCGGGTCACGGTTGCAGCCCGCCGTCAGCACCACCACCGCCGTGTCCGCGGGGATGACCGTGCCGTCGACCTCGACGTCCACTGTGGACACCCGGCTGGACTGCTGGACCGGCGCCTCGAACCGCAGCGACTCCTGCACCGCCTGCGGTGCCAGGTCCGGGTCCGCGACCAGCTTGTCCCACTGCTCACGCCGCTCCAGCATGGTCTTCACGCCGACGCCGATGAGGTTCACCGTCGACTCCGCGCCGGCCAGCGTGAGCAGCTGGCACAGCGACACGAGCTCGTGCGTCGACAGCCGGTCCTCGGCGCGGGCGGTGAGCAGCTTGCTGATCGCGTCGTCGCCCGGGTGGGCCAGGCGCAGCTCCATCAGCTCGGTGAACAGCGCGTCGAGCTCGTCCAGGGACCGCTGGACGTCCGCGATGTGCTCGACGGACGTGATCTCGTCGAAGATCGTGCCGAACTTCGGCCCGTGCTCGAGGTACCGGCTCAAGAACGGCTCGGGGATGTCGAAGATGGCCGCCACGACGGTGACCGGGATGAGGTCGGCGAACGACGTCATCAGGTCGAACTCCCGGCTCGGGCCGGCACGGTCGAGCAGCTCGTGGCAGATCGCGGTCAGCCGGTCGCGGAACCCGGCGATCGCCTTGGGGCTCAGGAACGGCGTGGCCAGCTTCCGCAGCCGCGCGTGGTCGGCGCCGTCGGCCCCGAGCATCGAGTTGTCGAACGTCGTGATCACCGGGCTGATCGGCGTCCCGTCGGACTTGAGGACGCCGAACCGGCGGTCCCGCAGCACCTTCGTGGCCGTCGCGTGGTCGACCGTCGTCCACGCGCCGAGCTCGCTGCGGTGCAACGGCCCCTTCGCGCGAATCCGTTCGTACAGCGGATAGGGATCCTCCGGGCCGCGCAGCAGCAGCGCCAGGGGGTCGCCGAGCTCGCCGAGGGTCCACAGCACCCGCATCTGGGTGGTCATGTCCTGGACCGTCATGACGGCTGCCCGGCGGTGATCAGCCCGGCCACGCCACGCACGGTCGGCGCCTCGAACACCTGCGAGATCCGCAGTTTGACGCCGAGATCGCGGTTGATCCGCGAGCACAGCTGGGCGGCGGAGAGCGAGTTGCCGCCCTGCCGGAAGAACGAGACGTCGGTGGCGATGGACGGCACGCCGATGATCTCGCGCAGGATTCGCGCCACGGCAGCCTCGGTTTCCGACAGCGGCGAGTCCACCTCCGGCGCGGCCGCCATCCGCAGGCGCGCGGCCAGTTCGGCCAGCGCGCGGCGGTCGATCTTCCGGTCCTCCAGCACGGGCAACCGTTCCAGCCGCTGCACCAGCGCGGGCACGAGGTAGCCGGGCAGCCGATCGGCCAGCCGGGTCCGCAGTTCGTCCTCGCCCGGCGTGCCGGTGTAGAACAGGCAGAGGTCTTCGTACGCGCCGTCCGCGCCGGTCAGCGGCACCACCGCGCACGCGCCGACGCCCGGCACGCGCCCGGCGTTCTGCTCGACGTCGTCGAGTTCGATGCGGTGGCCGCGGATTTTGACCTGGCGGTCCGCGCGGCCTTCGAAATGGAGCAGGCCGTCGGCGGTCCAGCGTCCGAGGTCGCCGGTGCGGTAGACGCGCCCCGGTCCGGGAATCGTGACGAACTTCCGCGCGGTCAGCTCGTCGTCCTTGAAGTACCCCAGTGCCAGGCCGCGGCCGCCCAACGCGATTTCGCCGCTCTCGCCGACGTCGCACACGCGGTCGCCGTCGAGGATGTACGCCTGCGTGTTGGGGAAGGGGACGCCGAGCGGCACCTCGGGGCCGTCCTCGGGCCGCACGCGGTGGCAGGTGGCCGCGACGCTGGACTCGACCGGGCCGTACATGTTGTACAGCGGGATGTCCGGGTACGCCTCGAGGAACCGGGCGGCGTGCCGTGCCGAGAGCTTCTCGCCGCCGGTGCCCACGGCGCGGAGGCCGGCGAAGGCGTCGAGGTCGTTGTCGACCATGCTGTGGAACACCGCGGTGGGCGGGAAGATCGTGGTGACGCCGTGGATCGCGATCAGGTCGCGCAGCTTCGTCGCCAGCTCGAGGGTGTCTTCGAGCAGCACCAGGGTGCCGCCGTTGAACAGCACGCCCCAGGAGTCGAGGCCGAAGGCGTCCCACGTCGCGGCCAGGGCCTGTGGCATCACCGCGCCGGAATCCAGCGGGGTGAACAGCCAGTCGTCGAACAGCCGGACGTTGCCGCGGTGCGCGGTGACCACGCCCTTCGGCGTCCCGGTGGTCCCGGAGGTGAAGAAGACCGCGCAGGGGTCGTCGGCGCCGACGTCGACCGCGGCCGGCCGGGCGCCGAGGATCGGCTGCGCCGGCGGTGACCACACCGACGGCCACGAGGTCCCGCGCTCGGCGGCGACCACCGGCCCGCCGAGGTGCTCGATCAGCTCCGACAGCCGGCTCGACGGCCACCGCAGGTCGAGTGCGGCGTAGGCGGCACCGCACTTGAGCACCGCCAGCAGCGTCGCGAACAGCTCGGGGGAGCGGGGCAGCAGGACCGGCACGATCGAGCCGCGCTCGACGCCGCGGGCCTGCAGTTCGGCCGCGTAGGCGTCGGCGAGTTCCGCCAGCTCCCGGTAGGTGACGTCCCGGCCGAGGTGGTGCAGCGCGGTGCGGCCGGGCCACCGGGAGGCACACCACTCGAACAGGCCGTGCATGGTTTCGGCCCGCCCGAACGGGGTCGGGGCCGGGTTGACGGACGGGGTCATCGGGTGCTCCCGGTGATCAGCTCGGCCAGCGCGGCCGGCGTCGGGTGGGCGAAGGCGGCGGACAGCTTCAGCCGGACCCCGGTCTGCTTCTGGATCCGCTGGACGAGCTGGGCGGCCAGCAGCGAATGCCCGCCGCCGGCGAAGAAGTTCGTGTCCTCGGTGACGTCGTCGCGCTTGAGCAGGTGCCGGAACATCGCCATGACGGCCTCGGTCGTGGCGTCCGGCACGGACTTCGCCGGGGCCTCCGCCGGTGTCCCGGCCGAAGCGGCCAGCTCGGCGACCGCCGCCCGGTCCACCTCGTGCGCGGCCGTCTCGGGCAGCGCGTCGACCCGCAGGTACCAGGCCGGCCGTGCCGCGGGTGGCAGCACCGCCTCGGCGTGCCGGGCCAGGTCGGCGGCGAGCTGCGGTTTGTCGGGCGCCTGCACCACGGCGACCAGGTCTTCCGCGCCGGGCCGCAGGGTGACCGCGGCCGCGACGACGTCGGTGTGCGCGGTCAGCGCGTCCTCGACCGTGGCCAGGTCGACGCGGGTGCCGCCGAACGTCACCTGCCGGTCCAAGGGGCCGTGGACGTGCAGGGACCCGTCGGTGCGCCAGTGCGCGAGAACGCCGGTGGCGGTGCCCAGCTTCAGTTCGCCTCGCACGCCCAGCGGCAGCCGCCGCCCGTCCGGGGCGACGACGTCGGCGTCGAGGCCCGCGACCGGCACGCCGTCGGCGAGCACCCAGCGGCCGCCGAAGGAAAACACCGTGTGGACGTCGGCATCGAGGGCGCGCAGGGTGCGGACGAGCGGGCCGGGCGCGGGTTCGGCGCCGATCAGCGCGGTGCGGCCGCCGGCCGCGGAACCGAGCTGCTCGACGACCCGGGACCAGACGGCCGGGGTGGCGTGCACGACGCCGACGTCGTGCCGGGTGAGCAGGCCGGCCAGCAGGTGGCCGTCGGTGCGGGCCGCGTCCGGCGCCACGACCAGCGGCACGCCGTTGGCCAGGGCCAGGAGCGGTTCCTCGAAGGCGGCCGAAAGCCACAGCACCGGCCGGGAACCCACCGATACCGCGCGGACGGAGTCGGCGAGTTCCCGGTGGGTCACGCCGGGGAGCGCCACGCTGTCCGGGGGCACGGCCGCAGCGTCGGGGTCGACGGCCACCGTGACGGCGTAGGAGATTTCTTCGGCGCCCAGCACCGATTTCGCCGCGGAGACATCCGTGGTGACGGTAGCGCCGGCCAGCCAGCTGCCGAGGATCGCGGCCGCGAGGTCAGGGCCGCGCGGGGCGGTCACGGCGACGACGTCACCCGGCCCGGTCCCGGCGTCGGCCAGCAAGGTCGTGACCGCCGAAGCGGCGCGCCAGAGATCCCGGTAGAACGTCGTGCCTTCGCCGGTCACGATCGCGGGCGTGCCGGGGTTTTCCGAGACGTGGCGGGCGATCGCGGTGAGGACGGTCTCCGCCCCGGCAGGCTCGCCGGGGGTGTCGAGGACCGCGTGGTCGGTGGCACCCCAGCCGTCCAGTTCGCGCAGCGGCCGGTCCGGCGCGCTCGCCGCCGCGACGAGCAGGGCGTCGTAGCGCTCCAGCAGGAGCTCGACCTCGCCGCGGTCGAGCACCTCGGCGCCGTAGACCGCCTTGACGCGGCTCTCCTCCGCCGAAGGCAGGATGACGAACTCGAGGTCGAACTTGCTGTGCCCGGGGTCGATTTCGACGACCTCGGCGGGGGCGCCGCCGAGGCTCGTGGCCGCTCGCCCGCCGAAGGGCAGGTAGTTGAACACGTGCCGGAACATGGTGGTGCGCCAGGACGAACCGGCGCGCTCGACCTCCGGCAGGAGGACGTCCATCGGCACGTCCGCGTGCGCGATGGCCTCGAAGAACAGGTCCCGCACCCGGCGGCTGAACAGCCGGAACGTCTCGGCCGGGTCGATCCGCACGCGCAGCGGCACGATGTTGACGTGGTAGCCGATCGCGCGCTGGGCCTGCTGGCTGCGGACGTTCACCGGGAAGCCGACGGCGAGGTCGGGCCCGGCGCCGTGAGCGTGCAGCAGCAGGTAGTAGGCGGCCAGCAGCATGACGACGTCAGGCGCCTTGAGTTCCTTCTGCAGCGCGGTGACGACGTCCTTGGCCGCGGCGGAGAACGGGCGGACGAGCTGCTCGCCGCGCAGGGTCGGCTGGGCGCTTTCCTGGCCGCCGCACCACAACCCGGGCCCGCCCGCGTCGAAGTCGCGCAGGTGCTCGCGCCAGAAGGCGAGGCTCTCCGGCTTCGGTTCGGATTCCGGCCAGAGCGGGACGGGCGGGCCGGCGTCCGGGAGGTCCCCGGCGAGCACCGCGTCGTAGGCGGCGGCGAGCTCCTCCAGGAAGATCGACATCGACGTGCCGTCGAAGATGAGGTGGTGCACGGCCACGCCGACCGAGTCGTGCTCGGGGCCGTGGTACAGGCCGACGCGCAGCAGGGGCGATCCGTCCAAGGTGAACGGCCGGGTGATCAGTTCCCGCAGCCCGGCCTCGACCTCCGTGCCCTCCGCACCTTCGAGGCGGAGCGGGAAGGACGCGAGCACCGACTTGGTGAGCCGCGTGTCGCCGGCGTGGAACACCGTCCGCAGCGCGTCGTACCGGCGCACCAGCTGCGCGACGGCCTCCTGGAGGACGGCCCGGTCCAGCCGGCCCGCCACCCGCAGCGCCACGCCCGGCACGTTGTTGACGCCTTCGCCGGGCACCAGCCGTTCGAGCAGCCAGAGCCCTTCTTCCTTGCGGGTGGCCGGAATCTCAGCGGTCGGCATGTCCGGTCCCTTCGGGGAGGTCTTCGACGGTGACGAAGGCGTGCGGAACGGCCTCGGCGGGCAGCCGCGCGGCCAGGTACGCGCGCAGTTCGGCGACGAACGTGCTCGTCTTCGCCGCGCGCGAGGGGGCGTTCGCGTAGGCGGTGAACGGCAGCCCGGGCATGGCGGCCGAAGCGGGCACGGTCACCGGCTCGCCGTCGCGGGTATAGACGACGTCGACCAGGCCGGGGCCGTCGGCCGACCAGGTCACCGCGGCCTGGTAGCCCCGCCGCCGCCCGATCTCGTGGAGGTCTTCCGGGTCCGGCGCGGTCACCGCGACCGGCGTGCTGCCGGTGTCGAGCTTCGCCAGCGCGGCCAGCTCCCGCGCGACCCGGCCGTTCGGCACGCCGGTGATCCGCGCGGACGGCGGCCGGACGTCGCTCAGCAGGGTCTCCAGCGCGGCCGGGTCCCAGGCCTGCGTGTGCGCGGGTTCGACGGTCTCCGCGGGTTCCTTGCGCAGCACGGCGTCGTAGCGGTGCCGGCTCAGCTCGTTGTGGTGGCGGGCCCGCTTCAGCCGGACGTCGGCCGCGGCGATCCCGGGCAGCGTGGCGGCCAGCGCGGGGAAGAAGTCCGGGTCGACCAGCAGTTCCTTCTCTTCGAGGACGCTGTTCTCGACCAGTTCCCGGGCGGTGTCCGGCGCCGCGGCCACCTCCTCGGCCAGCACCGCGGCGCGGAAGGCACGCAGCAGCCGCAGGTTCCGCACGTCGCCGACGAACACCGCGCCGCCGGGCGCGATCAGCGCGGCGGCCTGGCGCAGGACGTCGGCGAGGTAGCCGATGCCGGGGAAGTACTGGACGACGGAGTTGATCACCACCGTGTCGAAGTGGTGCGCGGGGAGCCCGGCGAAGTCGTCGGCCTCGCGGTGGTGCAGCGTCACGTGGGCCAGCGCGGGGTCGGTCGCGACCTGGCCGGTGAGCGTCTCGATCACGGTCGGGGAGAAGTCCGTGGCCACGTACTCTTCGCACGAAGGCGCGAGCTTGGCCATCAGCAGGCCGGTGCCGACGCCGATCTCCAGCACCCGGCGGGGCCGCAGCGACCTGATCCGCTCGACGGTCGCGTCCCGCCACTCCCGCATCTGCGCGAGCTCGATCGGCAGCCCGGTGTAGGTGCTGTGCCAGCCCACGAAGTTCTCCCCGAGCCCACCGGACTCGGGGAGTTCGCCGTACACCCACTCGTAGATGAGCTGCCACTCCTCGACGCGCGCGCGGTCGTCGCCGGCTTCGGCGACCGGGTCCCGCGGCACGACGTGGGCGACGAGCCGCCCGGTCCCGGGTTCGCGGGTGACCCCGGCCCGCGCGACACCGGGGTGCCCGGCGAGCGCGGCTTCGGCTTGGCTTTCCGTGCCGGTGCCCAGACCGGTCGGTGACGTCGGCATCAGCTCTCCTGCTTGGTCTCTCCGAAAGGGGCGGTCAGGGGAGCAGGCCGCGGACGGCCTGCGCGACCTCCGGCTGGCTGAGCAGCCCGGAGTGGTCGATGTCGAACCGGAGCTCGCGGGCGCCGATCTCCAGCGCGCCGGGCAGTTCGGCGGAGCGGATCACGGCGACGCCGTCGAGGTCGCCGGGGACGGTGACCTGGGAGGCGGCCACCAGGTAGGTCAGGTAGCTGCTGAACCAGGAGACGAGCTCGTCGGCGCGGTCGGCGTCCAGCTCGACCCGCTCGAACGCGGTGGTACCGACCTCGCGGTAGAGCCGCACGAACTCCTTCGTGAGCGTCTCGAGGTCGTCGTGGGTGCGCTGGGCGGCTTCGCCGGCGGCGTGCGCGTCCCGCACCTCGTCTTCGGTGAGGACCGCGGCGAGCGCGTCCACCACGCGGAAGAAGCCGTAGTGCAGCACGGTGAACCCGGTCGCGGCGGTCGGGTCGAACAGGACCACCCGCGGCTTCGCCTGCCAGGTCGCGATGCGCTCGGCGATGGCGAGCGCGAACACGCTGGACGCGCAATAGCCGAACACCGCCTTGACCTCGGCGCCGCTCGCCCGCAGCTCGGCGGTCCACCGGTCGAGGTAGTCGTCGCCGGTCATGCCGGTCTCGTCGCCGATGGCGGGCGGCAGGCTCTCCCAGATCCCGTACGGGGTCTCGAGGTGCTTCGCGAGCTCGGCGAACCCCGCCTCCGGACGCCCGGTGACCGTGAAATCAACCGTGATGATTACTTCCTTGTCGTCCGCATTCTCGTCGATCGGGTGCCATGAATGGAGTTCGGCCACGATTGTCCGCCTTTTGGGTGCGAGCAGAATAAAGATTTCCGCAGTCTGAAGCTAGCAGCGGCCGATCGGGCCGGTAACCCCTAACGCGCCCCTAAGCAACGCCAGGTCAAGCCGTGGTTCCGGGCGGTTAGGGGTTGGAGTGGCCGTCGGCGCCGCCGTAGTGTTCGGCCACGATGACGACGGGTGGGATGCCCATTTCCGGCGTCGCCGAAATGGCCGAAGTGAAGAATGAGGGCGATCGATGGGTGCGGTGACCGTTCTGCCGGACGACGCCCGGTACGCCGATCTCGTGCGCGGGGTCAACCAGCGCTGGGTCGGCAAGCCCGACTACGTCCGCGTGCCCACTTCCACCGAAGAGGTGGTGGACGCGGTGGGCACGGCGGTGCGCGAGGGACGGCGGATCGCGGTCCGCAGCGGCGGTCACTGCGTCGAGGCGATGGTCGGCGCGCCGGACGTCCAGGTGGTCCTCGACCTGTCCGAGCTGAATCGGATCGGTTTCGACGCGGAACGGGACGCCTTCTTCGTCGAGCCCGGTGTCACCGTCGGCCAGGCCTACCGGACGCTCTACAAGCGCTGGGGCGTCACGATCCCCGCCGGATCCTGCCCGAGCGTCGGCCTCGGCGGGCACATCGCGGGGGGCGGGTACGGCCCGCTGTCGCGGAAGTTCGGGTACGTCTCCGACCACCTGCATGCGGTCGAGGTGGTGGTCGTCGACGCCGACGGCACCGCCCGCGCGGTGGTCGCGACCAGCGACCCGGGCGACGAGAACCACGACCTCTGGTGGGCGCACACCGGCGGGGGCGGCGGCAACTTCGGAGTCGTGACGCGCTACTGGCTGCGGATCCCCGGCGCGACCGGCGCCCCCGCGGCACTCCTGCCCACCCCGCCCGCGCGGCTGCTGGTGCAGCAGGACGTCTGGGTCTGGGACATGCTCGACGAAACCGCGTTCACGCGCCTCCTGCGCAACCACGGCGAGTGGTACGAGCGCCACAGCGACCCCGGCTCCCCGTACGAAGACCTCTACAGCGGCCTGTGGTGCGGGACGCGCGCGTCCCAGTTCGTCGCCATGTCGACACAGATCGACAGTGCCGCCCCGAACGCGGCCGGCCTGCTCGACGACTACGTCGCCGCGGTCCACCGCGACCTCGGCGTCGCGCCGGCGCTGAGCAGCCGCCAGGAGCTGCCGTGGCTGCACGCGACGTCGTGGGGCGGCATCGCCGACAGCGGCGACCACACGCTGAGCTTCAAGATCAAGGCCGCGGACCTGCGGAAACGCTGTACCGACGAGCAAGCCGCGAAGTTGTATGCGCACCTGCTGCGCGAGGACTACGGCAACCACCGCGCCGGCGTGATGTTCGTCGGCTGCGGCGGGCGGATGAACGCGCTGTCGCCCACCGACACCGCCATCGCCCAGCGGGACAGCATCCTCAAGCTCGTCTACTCCACCCACTGGGACGCCTCCGAGCAGGCCGAGCCGCACCTGGCGTGGCTGCGCGAGTTCTACGCCGACGTCTACGCCGGGACCGGCGGGGTGCCGGTGCCGGACGAGCGCACCAACGGGTCCTACGTGAACAACCCGGACTTCGACGTCCAGGACGAGCGGTGGAACGCCTCCGGGCTGGCCTGGCACGAGCTCTACCACCAGCACAACTACCCGCGGCTGCAAGCGGTCAAGGCGCGGTGGGACCCGGGCGACGTGTTCCGGAACCCGTTCTCCGTGCGGCTCCCCTGAGCCCGACCCCGGGAGGTAACGAGTGGCCACCCCGACCCTGACCACCGAGCACGAGCACACCGGCCGTGGCCACGACGTCGTGCCGCTGATCGTCTCCGCGGACAGCAAGGCGGGACTGCGGTCGAAGGCCCACCGCCTCGCGAGGTACCTCGCCGACCACCCGGACACGCCGTTCGAGGCCTTCGCGCGCTCGGTCGCCGCCGAGGACACCGGCCGGGCGCACCGGGCCGTGCTGCTGGCCGGCGACCGCGACGACGGCCGGCGCGGGCTGGACACGCTGGCCGCCGGCCAGAACCCGCCCGACGTCGTGCGCGGCAGCGCCCGGCGCGCCGAGCGGGTCGTGTTCGTCTTCCCCGGCCAGGGGTCGCAGTGGCCGGGCATGGCGCTCGACCTGCTGGACTGGTCGCCGGTGTTCGCGGCGGAGCTCGCCCGCTGCGACGCCGCCCTCGCCCCCTTCGCCGATTGGTCCATTGTGGACGTCCTCCGGGGCCGTCCCGGGGCGCCGACCCTCGACGACGGCGCCGACATCGTGCAGCCGGTGCTGTTCGCGGTGATGGTCGCGCTGGCCGCGCTGTGGCGCGCGCACGGCGTCGAACCGGCCGCCGTCGTCGGGCACAGCCTCGGCGAGGTCGCCGCCGCCTGCGCGACCGGCGCTCTGTCCCGCGAGGACGGCATGCGCGTGGCCGCCCGGTGGAGCAGCGCGCAGGCGACCCTGTCCGGCCGCGGCGACATGATCTCGGTGCCGCTGCCGGTGGCCGAGGTGCGCTCCCGGCTGACCGGCCGCGACGGCCTGGACATCGGCGCGGTGAACGCGCCCTCGTGGGTGATCGTCTCGGGCGACTCCGCCGCGGTGGCGGACCTGCTGGCCGACCTGACCGCCGAGGGCGTCCGGGCCCGGCGCATCCCGGTCGGGCTCGCGGCCCACTCGCGGCACATCGACGCCATCCGCGACCGGTTGCTGGCCGACCTCGCCCCGCTGACCCCGGTGTCCACCGTGATCCCGTTCCACTCGACGGTGACCGAAGGCCCCCTCGACACCGCCGCGCTCGACGCCCGCTACTGGTTCCGCAACCTGCGCAACCCGGTTCGTTTCGACGAAGCCACCCGCGGGCTCGTCGAAGAGGGGCACGGGGTGTTCGCGGAAATCAGCCCGCACCCGGTGCTCACGGTCGCGGTGCAGGACACGGTCGACGCGCTCGACGGCCGGGCCGTCGTGCTCGGCACGATCAGCCGCCGCGAAGACGGCCCGCGCTCGTTCCTCGGCTCGCTCGCCGCGGCCTACGTCTCCGGCGCCAGTGTCGACTGGACCGCGGCCTTCCCCGGCGGGGCCGAACCGGTCGCCTTGCCGGAGTCCGGCTCGGACGCGACGGTCGCGGCCGCCGGCCTGCTGGCCGCCGGGCACCCGCTGCTCGGCGCGGCCGTCGAACTCGCCGAAGACGGCGGCTGGCTGTTCACCGGCCGCCTCTCGGCCGCGCAGCACCCGTGGCTGGCCGGGCACACCGTGCTGGGCCGGACCGTGCTGCCGTCGTCGGTGCTCGTCGAACTCGTCCTGCACGCGGGGTCCGAGCTGGGCTGCGCCCGGATCGAGGAGCTCACTCAGCACCTGCCGGTCGTCTTCGCCGAAGAGGCCCTGTGCCTGCAGGTGCGGATCGGCCCGGTCGACGACGCCGGGGCGCGCCGGATCGGCGTGTTCGCCCGGCCGGACTCGGTCGGCGCCGCCCAGGGCGGGCCGTGGACGCGGCACGCCACCGGGATCATGGCCGAGACTGCGGGCTCGGCGGCCGGCCCGGAACCCCGGGACTGGCCGCCGTCCGGGGCGGTCGCCGAGGACGCCGGCACCGCCCGGGACCGCCTGCGCGCGCACGGCATCGAGCTGGGCCCCGAGTTCGGCGGCCTGACCGGCGCCTGGTCGCTCGACGGCGAGCTGTTCGCCGACGTCGTGCTGCCGGCGCCGGCCGGCAGCGGTGCGGGTTACGGCATCCACCCCGCCCTGCTGGACTCCGCGCTGCAGGCGGTCGCGCTGTTCCCCGCCGCGGCGGAGTCCGACGGCTGGCTCGCGTCCTCCTGGAGCGGGCTGGCCCTGCACACGGCCGGCGCCCCGGCGTTGCGGGTCCGGGTGCGCGCCACCGGCCCCGACTCGGTCTCGGTTTCGGCCACCGACCTGGTGGGACGGCCGGTGTTCTCCGCCGAGAACGTCGTGCTGGGTGCGCTGCCGCAGGCGTACGTCCGGGCCCCGCACGCCGCACCGGCCGGCCGTGGCGCGCACGACGGCGGGTTCGCCGCGAAAGTCGCCGCGCTGCCCGGGCCCGCCCGCGCCGAACTACTGCTGGACCTCGTCCTCGAGCACACCGCCGCGGTGCTCGGCCGGGACACCGCCGCCGGCGACGACACCTTCACCGAGCTCGGCTTCGAGTCGCTGACCGCGGTGGCGCTGCGCAACCGGCTCGCCGAGGCGACCGGGCTGAAGCTGCGCACCACCCTGGCCTTCGACTACCCGACCCCGGCCGCGCTGGCCGGGCACCTCCTGGACGCGCTGAGCCCCGCGGGCTCCGACGTGCTGGCCGACCTCGACCGGCTGGAGGAGGCGCTGCTGGGCGAGCCGGGCGGTCCGCTGCACGGCCGGGTCAAGGTCCGGCTGCGCGACCTGCTGTTCCGGCTCGACGGCGCGGGCGAACCGGACGGCTCCGGTGCCCCGCCGCTCGACACGGCGTCGGACGACGAAATCTTCGCACTGCTCGATCGGGAGCTCGACCTGTCCTGAGGCGGGTCAGGCGGACAACGCAGAGAGTTGACGGCACATGGCGAACGAGGACAAGCTCCGCGACTACCTGAAGCTGGCCACGGCGGACCTGCGCCAGGCCAAGCAGCGGTTGCGGGACTTCGAGGCGCGGGAGACCGAGCCGATCGCGATCGTCGGCATGGGCTGCCGCTTCCCGGGCGGCATCGAGACGCCGGAAGCGTTGTGGCGCCTGGTGTCCGCGGGTGAGGACGTCATCGGGGAGCTGCCCGCCAACCGGGACTGGGCGTCGCTCTACGACCCGGACCCGGCGCGGCCCGGCACGTTCTCCATGCGCGGCGGCGCGTTCCTCCACGACGCCGACCGGTTCGACGCCGGCTTCTTCGGCATCTCGCCGCGCGAGGCCCTCGCCATGGACCCGCAGCAGCGCCTCCTGCTGGAGACGTCGTGGGAGGCCCTCGAACGCGGCGGCATCGACCCGCGGACGCTGAAGTCCAGCCGCACCGGCGTCTTCGTCGGGGCGATGCAGCAGAACTACGCGCCGAGCTCGCACAAGGTGCCCGAATCGGTCGAGGGGCACCTGCTCACGGGCACGATCACCAGCGTCGCCTCCGGCCGGATCGCCTACGTCCTCGGCCTGGAGGGGCCCGCGGTCACCGTCGACACCGCGTGCTCGTCGTCGCTGGTCGCCCTGCACTGGGCGGTGCAGGCGCTGCGCCGCGACGAGTGCTCGCTGGCGCTGGCCGGCGGGGTGACGGTGATGGCGACGCCGGGCATCCTGATCGAGCTCAGCCGGCAGCGGGCGCTGTCGCCGGACGGCCGGTGCAAGCCGTTCTCCGCCGACGCCGACGGCTTCGGGGCCGCCGAAGGCGCCGGGATGCTGGTGCTGGAACGGCTGTCGGACGCCCAGCGCCACGGGCACCCGGTGCTCGCGGTGGTCCGCGGCTCGGCGGTCAACTCCGACGGCGCGTCGAACGGCCTCAGCGCCCCGAACGGGCCGTCGCAGGAGCGGGTCATCCTCGACGCGCTCGCCAACGCCCGGGTCGCGGCGAGCCAGGTCGACCTGATGGAGGCGCACGGCACCGGCACCCCGCTCGGCGACCCGATCGAAGCCCAGGCGCTGCTGGAGACCTACGGCCGCGGCCGGTCGCCGGAACAGCCGCTCTGGCTGGGGTCGGTGAAGTCCAACATCGGGCACACCCAGGCCGCGGCCGGGGTCGCCGGGGTGCTGAAGGCGGTGCTGGCGCTGCAGCACGCGACGCTGCCGGCGTCGAAGCACGCCGGGCGTCCGACGTCCGAAGTGGACTGGTCGGCGGGCACGCTGCGGCTGCTGGACACCGGCGTCGAGTGGCCCGAACGCGAGCACCCGCGGCGGGCGGCCGTGTCGTCGTTCGGCATCAGCGGCACCAACGCGCACGCCATCCTCGAAGCCGCCCCGCCCGTCGAACCCGTCCCGGCTGCTCCGGTGCCTGCGGTCGTCCCGTGGGTCCTGTCGGGTCGCACGGCGGAAGCCTTGCGTGCGCAGGCGGCGCTTCTGTCCGACGTGGACTCGGGGCTGTCCGAGGTGGGGTACTCGCTCGCCGTGACGCGGGCCCGGTTCGAACACCGGGCCGTCGTGGTCGGCCAGGACCGGGCCGAGCTGCGGCGCGGGCTCGCCGCCGTCGCCGCGGGCACGCCGGGCGACGCGGTGGTGTCCGGGGTGGCCGGGAAACCTTCCAAGGTCGCGCTGGTGTTCCCCGGCCAGGGCTCGCAGTGGGCCGGGATGGCCCTGGAGCTGGCTTCGTCCTCACCGGTGTTCGCGGCCCGTCTGGACGAGTGCGCGGCGGCGTTGGAATCCTTGGTGGACTGGTCGCTCCGGGACGTCCTGGCCGACGCTGAAGCGCTGACCCGGGTCGACGTCGTGCAGCCCGCGCTGTTCGCCGTGATGGTGTCGCTGGCCGAGCTGTGGCGCTCCTACGGTGTCGTGCCCGACGCGGTGGTCGGGCACTCGCAGGGCGAGATCGCGGCGGCCGTCGTCGCGGGCGCACTGTCCCTTGAGGACGGTGCTCGCGTGGTCGCTCTGCGCAGCAAGGCGATCCTCGCCTTGGCCGGACGCGGTGGCATGGTCTCGGTGGCTGCCTCTCTCGACGCCGTCGAGGCGCGGCTGACCGAAGGCCTCTCGGTCGCGGCGGTGAACGGCCCGGCTGCGGTGGTGGTCTCGGGCCCGCCGGACGCTCTCGCCGAGCTGATCAAGGCGTGCGAGGCCGACGGCATCCGTGCCAAGCGGATCCCGGTGGACTACGCGTCGCACTCCGCGCAGGTCGAGGAGATCCGTGACGAACTCCTGAGCGTGCTCGCCCCGATCACCCCGCGAACCGCCGAGACGGGGTTCTTCTCCACCGTCACCGGCGACTGGGCCGACGGCGCCGAGCTGGACGCCGAGTACTGGTACACCAACCTCCGCAGCACCGTGCTGCTCGACGACGCCGTCCGGACGCTGGCCGAACGCGGCTTCGGCACGTTCATCGAAGCCTCGCCGCACCCGGTGCTGACGATGGCCATCGGCGAGACGGCGACCGCGCTCGGCACCCTGCGCCGCGGCGACGGCGGCCTCGCCCGGTTCCAGCGGGCTCTGGGCGAGGCGCACTGCGCGGGCGTCCCGGTCGACTGGACCCCGGCGTTCCCCGGCGCGCACCGCGTGGACCTGCCCACCTACCCCTTCCAGCGGGAAAGCTTCTGGCTGCGCACCGAACGCGAAGCGCCCGCCGACGGGGGATTCTGGGACCTGGTGGACCGCGACGACCTCGCGGGCACCCTCGGCGTCGCCGCCGACGCGCCCCTGGACGAGGTGCTCCCGGCGCTGGCCGCGTGGCGCCGCCGCCGGGCCACCGAATCCACTGTGGACTCCTGGCGGTACGGGATCACCTGGCCGGCCGCGGACCTGCCCGCCGCGTCGCCGTCCGGACGCTGGCTGGTCGTCCGCGCCGACGGCACCGGCGGCCAGGACGTCGTGGACACCCTCGCCCGCACCGCCGACGTCGAGACCCTCGTCCTGAGCTCGGCCGACGACCGCGCCGCGCTGGCCGAGCGGCTCTCCGGGCCGTACGACGGCGTGCTGTCACTGCTCGCCGCCGACGAACGCCCGCACCCGGGGTTCCCGGAAAGCCCGGCCGGGCTGATCCTGACCCTCGTCCTGGCCCAGGCGCTGGGCGACGCCGGGGTCACCGCGCCGCTGTGGGTGCTGACCCGCGGCGCGGTCCGGACCGGGCCCGCCGATGAGCTGCCCGGCCTCGAACAGTCGCTGCTCTGGGGCCTCGGCCGCGTCCTCGCGCTGGAACACGCCGACCGCTGGGGTGGTCTGATCGACCTCACCCCGGAACCCGGCGCGGCCGAACTCGACCGGCTGGGCCGGATCCTCGCCGCCCGCGGCGCCGAAGACCAGCTCGCCGTGCGTCCGGGCGGCCTCCGCGTCCGGCGCCTGCGCCCTGCCGGCCGAAGCGACCGGCCGCGTCCGTGGCGGCCCGAAGGCACGGTGCTGGTCACCGGCGGCACCGGCGCGCTCGGCACGCACGTCGCCCGCTGGCTCGCCGCGGAAGGTGCCCCGCACCTGGTCCTGACCGGCCGCCGCGGCCCGGACGCGCCCGGCGCCCGCGAGCTCGCCGCCGAACTGGAGGCGCTCGGCACCCGCGTCACCCTGGCGCGCTGCGACGTCGCCGACCGCGAGGCCCTCGCCGCGCTGCTGACCGGCCTCGACGAGCCGGTCCGTTCGGTCTTCCACGCCGCGGGCACGGTCGAGCTGCTGCCGGTGACCGAGACGACCCTGCCGGGGTTCGCCGAGGTCGTCCGGGCGAAGGTCGCCGGGGCCCGGCACCTCGACGCCCTGCTCGGCGACGACCTCGACCGGTTCGTGCTGTTCTCCTCGATCGCCGGCGTCTGGGGCAGCGGCGACCACGCGGCCTACTCCGCCGCCAACACCTTCCTCGACACCTTGGCCGAGCAGCGCCGGGCCCGCGGCGCGACCGCGACGTCGATCGCGTGGGGCGTCTGGGCCCCGACGGACATCGAAGGCCAGGGCGGGATGTCCGAGGGCGTCGACTCCGGCCAGCTCGCCCGCCGCGGGCTGCCGCTGATGGACCCGGCCACGGCGATCACCGCGCTGCACGAAACCCTCGGCCACGACGAGACGTTCACCGTGCTCGCCGACGTCGACTGGGCCCGGTTCCTGCCGGTCTTCACGGCCGGCCGCGCCCGGCCACTGTTCGACGACCTGCCCCAGGTGCGCCAGGTGCCGGAAGCTCCGGCTCCGGAGTCCACGCCGTTGGCGCAGCAGCTCGCCGGGCTGTCCGGCGGCGACGTCGACCGGGTGCTCCTGGACCTGGTCCGCGCGCAGGCCGCCGCGGTGCTCGGGCACGCGAGCGGCGACGCCGTCGAACCGGACCGGCCGTTCACCGACCTCGGCTTCGACTCCCTGACCGCGCTCGACGTCCGCAACCGGATCGCTGCCGCGACCGGCCTGCGGTTGCCCGCGACGCTCGTCTTCGACCACCCGACGCCGCTCCGGCTGGCGGTCCACCTGCGTGACCTGGCGCTCGGCACCCGCACCGAGCCGGTCGCCGTGACCCGGGCCGCGGCCGCCGACGACCCGATCGCCATCATCGGCATGGGCTGCCGCTATCCCGGCGGCGTCCGGTCGGCGGACGACCTGTGGACGCTCGTCGCCGAAGGCCGTGACGCCATCTCCGGATTCCCTGCCGACCGCGGCTGGGACCTGGCGAAACTGTTCGGCGGCGCCGACGAGCAGGGCACGTCGACCGTCCGCGAGGGCGGCTTCCTGCACGACGTCGCCGACTTCGACGCCGGCTTCTTCGGGATTTCCCCGCGCGAGGCCCTCGCCATGGACCCGCAGCAGCGGCTGCTGCTGGAGATCGCGTGGGAGACCATCGAGCACGCCGGCATCGACCCGGCCACGCTGCGCGGCGAGCCCGCGGGCGTCTTCGTCGGCGCCAACTACCAGGACTACCACGCCCGGATGCGGGAGATCCCCGACGGCCTCGAAGGGCACCTGCTCACCGGCAGCGTGTCCAGCGTGCTGTCCGGCCGGGTCGCCTACACGCTCGGGCTGGAGGGACCGGCGCTGACCATCGACGCGGCCTGCTCGTCGTCGCTGGTGGCGTTGCACCTGGCCGCGCAGGCCCTGCGCCGCGGCGAGTGCTCCCTGGCCCTCGCCGGCGGGGTCGCGGTGATGCTGACGCCGTCGTCGCTCACCGCCTTCAGCCGCCAGCGCGGGCTGGCCGCCGACGGGCGCTGCAAGGCGTTCGGCGCCGGAGCCGACGGCATGGGCATGGCCGAGGGCGCCGGTCTGGTGCTGGTCGAGCGGCTGTCCGACGCGCGGCGCCTCGGCCACCCGGTGCTCGCCGTGCTGCGCGGCAGCGCCCTGAACCAGGACGGCGCCTCCAACGGCCTCAGCGCCCCCAGCGGACCGGCCCAGCAGCGCGTCATCCGGGCGGCCCTCGCCGATGCCGGACTGTCCACAACGGACGTCGACCTGGTCGAAGCGCACGGCACCGGCACGGCACTGGGCGACCCGATCGAGGCGCAGGCCCTCCTGGCCACCTACGGCCAGGACCGGCCGGCACCGCTGTGGCTGGGCTCCCTCAAGTCGAACATCGGCCACACCCAGGCGGCGGCGGGCGTCGCCGGGGTGATCAAGACCGTGCAGGCGCTCCGGCACGGCGTGCTGCCACGAACGTTGCACGCCGAGACGCCGACGTCCCATGTGGACTGGGAAAGTGGTGCGGTACGGCTGCTCGATTCACCGCGCCCGTGGGAACGATCGCAGCCGCGCCGGGCGGCGGTCTCGTCGTTCGGCATCTCCGGCACGAACGCCCACGTCATCCTGGAGCAGGGAGACGCCGGCCCCGCGCCCACGCCCGAGCCCGCGGTGGTGCCGTGGGTGCTGTCCGCGAAGACGCCCGAGGCCTTGCAGGCGCAGGCCGTCGCCCTCCGGGAGGTCGGGGGCAGCATCGCCGACGTCGCATTCTCCCTGGTCGCTTCGCGCACCGGCTTCCCGCACCGCGCGGTCGTCACCGGTGACCGGACGACGTTGCTCAGCGGGCTTTCCGCGCTGGCCGAGGGGCTTCCGGCGTCCAATGTGGTCACCGGGACGGCGGTTCCGGGCCGGACGGCGCTGGTGTTCCCCGGCCAGGGAGCGCAGTGGGCGGGCATGGCCCTGGACCTGGCGGAGTCGTCGCCGGCGTTCGCGGCGCGGCTCGACGAGTGCGCTGTCGCTTTGTCGTCCTTTGTGGACTGGTCGCTGCGCGTCGTCCTGGCTGACGCCGAGGCGCTGGCCCGTGTCGACGTCGTCCAGCCCGCGTTGTGGGCCGTGATGGTGTCGCTGGCGGAGCTGTGGCGCTCGTTCGGCGTCGTACCGGAAGCGGTGGTGGGTCATTCGCAGGGTGAGATCGCCGCCGCCGTGGTCTCGGGCGCACTGTCCCTTGAGGACGGTGCTCGGGTGGTCGCCTTGCGCAGCAAAGCCATCCTGGCGTTGGCCGGGGGTGGCGGCATGGTCTCCGTCGCGGCACCGCGGGAAGCGGTCGAGGCGCGGCTGACCGACGGGCTGTCGATCGCCGCGGTGAACGGCCCGTCCGCCGTCGTCGTCTCCGGCGAACCCGGCGCGTTGGCCGCCTTGATCGCCGCGTGCGAGGCGGACGGCGTGCGCGCGAAGCGGATCCCCGTCGACTACGCGTCCCACTCGGCGCAGGTCGAGCAGCTCCGCGCCGAACTCCTGGACGTCTTCGCCCCGATCCGGCCGCGGACCGGCGGCATCCCGTTCTTCTCGACCGTCACCGGAACCTGGCTCGACGGCGCCGAGCTGGACGCCGGATACTGGTACACGAACCTCCGGGAGACCGTCCGGCTCGACGTCGCGGTGCGCACGCTCGCCGCGGAGGGCTTCGCCACGTTCGTCGAAGCCTCGCCGCACCCCGTGCTGACCACGGCGATCGGCGAGACCGACGGCGTCGAAGCGTTCGGGTCGCTGCGCCGCGACGACGGCGGCTACGAGCGGTTCCTCCGGTCGCTCGGCGAGGCGCACGTGCGCGGGGTCGCGGTGGACTGGACGCCCGCGTTCCCCGGCGCCCACCGCGTCGAGCTGCCGACCTACGCGTTCCAGCGCCGTCGCTACTGGCTCGACGCGGGCACCGCGGCCGCCGACCCGGTGGACGCCGCGTTCTGGGCCGCCGTCGACGGTCTCGACCTCGACGCCGTCGCGGGCACCCTCGACATCGCCCCCGGCAGCACCCTCGCCGAAGTCCTGCCCGCGCTGACCCGGTGGCGCGACCGAGCCCGCACCGCGTCCGAAGTGGACTCCTGGCGCTACCGCATCGAGTGGAAGCCCGTCGCCACGCCGGCCGCGCCCGAGCTGTCCGGGCGCTGGCTGGTCGTCGTCCCGGACGGCGACGACGCCGGTGTCCCGGCCGCCCTGGCCGCGCACGGCGCCGAGCCGGTCGTGACCTCCGCATTCGCCGGCGCCGAAGGGTATGCCGGGGTCGTTTCGCTGCTGGCCCTCGACGAAACCGGCGGCGCCACCGCGAACCTCGCGCTGGCCCAGGCGATGGCCGGGAGCGGAACGCCGTTGTGGCTGCTGACCCGCGGCGGCGTGACCGGCGACGGGATCTCGCCCGCCCAGGCGATGACGTGGGGCCTGGGCCGGGTGATCGGCCTGGAACTGCCCGGCATCTGGGGTGGGCTGCTCGACCTGCCCGCCGAGCCGGCCGCGACGACCGCGTCGCTGCTCGCCGCCGCACTGTCCGGAGTGGACGCCGAGGACCAGCTCGCGATCCGGCCGTCCGGGCTGCTGGCCCGCCGCCTGGTCCGCGCGCCCGTCACCCCGCCGGCGCAGCGGTGGAAGCCGCGTGGCACGGTCCTGATCACCGGCGGCACCGGCGCGCTGGGCGGCCACGTCGCCCGCCGCCTCGCCGCCGAC
>NZ_JBSGJD010000057.1:0-41983 GCF_053605405.1 Amycolatopsis sp. NPDC003861 | reverse complement strand
CTGCTGCGCGCGGGCGCGGTCCGCGCGGTCGTCACGCTGACGCCGGCGGGTCCCGACCTCTGGCTGCTGCGACGGCCGGCTCCCGGCGAGCGCGCGCCGTCCACCGTGCTGCTCGGCGAAGCGGGCGACGAACTGTCCACAGTGGAAGAAATGTGGCAGGAGTTCGGCCACCACCCCGAATCCGGCGTCCGGATCATCGACCTGCTCGACGACGACGTCGACCTGACACCCGCCCGTCGCCGCATCCGGGACGAGGACCCCGGCCAGGCCTTCCAAGCCGTGCGCGCGAAGTTCGAAGAGCTGACTCCGCAGCTGCCACCACTCGAAGCGGCGGACGCCGAGCCGGCGTTCACGACCATCGGCGAGCTGGTCAAGGCCGGCGTCGTCGACGTCCGGCACGCGCCGGTGCGCGCGGACGCCGAACACCCGCTGGCCGAGGCGGGTGACGTCGTCGCGTCGGTGACCGGCATCGCGTACGTCCACAGTGGATCGCCGCGGCCGGTGGGCGCCGGGCTCACCGTGTACCGCGTGGACGACGAGCGGCTGGACGCGGGCTTCCTGGCCGGCTGCCTGCGCGCGGCCGACCTGCCCGCCGCGTCGGCGTCCACCCGGATCGACGGCAGGCGCGTGCGGATCCCGCGGCTGCCGATCGCCGTCCAGCGGGAGTACGGCCGGGTCTTCACCAGGCTCGCCGAGTTCGACACCGTCCTGTGCGAGGCGGCGGAAACGGGCCGTGAGCTGGTCCGGCTAGGCTTCGCAGGACTTGTCGAAGGACGGCTCAGGCCGGGCCACTAGGGGAACGGATGCTGATCGCCGACCGCTACGAGCTCGACGAGCTGCCCCTCGGCCGCGGCGGGATGGGCGCGGTGCACGGCGGGTTCGACCGCAGGCTCGGCCGCCGCGTGGCGATCAAGCTGCTCAGGCTGCCGGGCCGCGACGAAGAGCTCGAAGCCCGCTTCGCGCGCGAAGCCCGGATCCTGGCGACGCTCGACCACCCCGGCGTCCCGACGCTGTACGACTACGGCACCCACGACGACCGGTTGTTCCAGATCATGCAGTTCGTCGACGGCGTGACGGTGGCCGACCTGCTCGCCGAGCACGGGCCGCTGCCGGTGCCGTGGGCCGCGGCGATCGCGGCGCAGGCGTGCGCGGTGCTGACCGCCGCCCACGCGCTCGCCGTCTGCCACCGCGACCTCAAGCCGTCCAACCTGATGCTCGGGCCCGACGGCGGCGTGAAGGTGATGGACTTCGGGCTGGCCGTGCTCCGCGAAGCCGACGCGGCGCAGTTCACCCGGGCCGGGCAGCTGCTGGGGACCCCGTCCTACATGGCGCCCGAGCAGATCCAGCGGGGCGGCGCCGAACCGCGCAGCGACCTCTACGCGCTGGGCTGCGTGCTGCACGAGATGCTCACCGGGCGGCGGCTCTTCGACGGGCCGACCGCGTACGCGGTGTTCGAGCGGCAGGTCAAGGAGCTGCCGCCGCCGGTGCCGGGCGTCCCGAAACCGTTGAACACGCTGCTCGCCGAGGTGCTGGCCAAGGATCCGGAAGCCCGGCCGGCCGGCGCCGCCGTGCTGTACGAGCGGCTCGGTGCGTTCGTCGGCGGGCTGCCCCCGCTGCCGGGCTTCCTGGTACCGCCGTCGGTGCCGAGCCCGGGCCGGATGTACGCCCGGATGCTGGGCCGCGTCAGCGGGTGACGGCCGGCCGCTGGTCGGCGAGCGGCAGCCCACGCCGCTGGATGCGCCGGTAGGTCGTCGCGTTCTGCACCGCGATGCTCAGGCCGAGGCTGAGCGCGATCGACGCCGAGGTCAGCGGGCCCGTGATGCCGAGTGCGGTACCCAGCGCGATCACGCCGACCCGGACCGCGACCGTCAGCACCCACAGTCCGATCGTGACGGCCGAGCCCTTCTGGAACGTCGTGCCGTCGCGCTCGGTGAGCGTCGTCGTGGTGCTGCGCAGCACGCCGAGCCCGGCAAGCAGCAGCAGGTCGGCGGCGAGCAGGCCCAGCTCGGCCGCGGACGCGCCGGGCAGCGCTTTCAGCGTCAGGTACGCGCCGAAGGCCGTGAGCAGCAGCGGCAGCACGACCAGCGTCCGGCGGCTGAGCAACGTGCCGCGGACCTGCTTGTACACGACCTTGTACAGCACGAAGGCGGCGATGACCGCGTAGAGCAGGACGCTGGACATTTCGAGGCTCCCCTGGATTCGAAGGTTTCCCCAGCTTCGGCGACCGGCGCCCCGGTTTCGTCGGCCCGGGGATCGGATCCGGGTGGATTCCGGTCTCCACCCCCGGGTTGACCGCAGCTACCCAAATCGTGACCTTTCCCGACGAACCTCGAACGGGTGACCACCGTCTTTACCGGTGTCCAAACGCGATGATCGAGACAGCTGGGGGTACCGGATCGTGAAGAGGCTTCTGGCGGGAGCGGCCGCGCTGGCCACCGCGTTCGTGCTGGCCGCGTGCTCCGGCGGGGGCTCGGCCGGTGGCTCGAACGCGGGCGGCGGGGCCGTCGCCGCGGCGGGCACCGGCGGCGGCACGCCGACGACGTCCAGCGCCACCCCCACTCCCACGCCGACCAGCACCGCCACGGTGCCGACGCCCACCACGGCGACCACGAAGGCGGCGCCGACCAGCACCTCGGCCAAGCCGAAGCCCAAGCCGACGCCGAAGCCGGCCCCGAAGCCCGCGGCGGACCCCGGCGTCCCGTGCGCGGCGGCGGCCGCGGCCTCGGGCACCGCCGCCTGCGTCGACCTCTCCGCGCACAAGGCGTGGATCCTGCAGGGCGGCAAGGTCGTCTACGGGCCGGTGCCGATGCTGCCGGGCCGCAAGGGCTACGCGACCCCGACCGGCACGTTCCACGTGCTGTCGAAGGAGAAGATGCACCTGTCGAAGGAATTCGACAACGCGGAGATGCCGAACTCGGTCTTCTTCTACCCGGGCGACGCCTTCCACACGGGCAGCCTCTCGGTGTACTCGCACGGCTGCATCCACCTGTCGCCGGCCGCGTCCCTGAAGTTCTTCAACACGCTGCACATCGGTGACGTCGTGCAGGTCGTCCCGTAATTCACTACGTTCCGTCACGTGGCGTAAGTCACGTTCGGGTGAAGTAGTCGGGATTGCTGCAACCAGTCCCCGCGCTCCCGCGATGAAAGATCATCCGGGAAGGGGTTGGCCATGCGCGCACTTCGCCTGTTGCTGGTGATGGTCCTGGTGGGAGCGCTGCTCCCCGTCGTGTCACAGGGGGTGGCGACGGCGGCGACGCTCCCGCCGGGGTTCGTCCTCCGGGACACCGACACCGGCCTGGGGCCGTACGAGCTCACCGACTTCGCGTACCTGCCCGACAACTCCGTCCTGGCCACCGGCAAGAGCGGAGCCGTCCGCTGGCTGCCGGTCGGCGGCGCCGGCCGGACGATCGCGACGCTGCCGGTCCGCGCCGAGGAGGACCTCGGCCTCGTCGGGCTCGCCGTGGCGCCCGGCTACGCGACGTCGCGGGCCATCTACCTCACGCGGTCGATCAACGCCGGCGGCGGCTTCGTCATGCGGCTGTCGAAGTTCACGGTGACCGTGGACGCGGCCGGGGCGCCCACCGGCCTGACCGGCGAGCAGCCGCTGTTCGAGGTGCCGGGCACCTCCGACGTCCACGGCATCGACGCGGTCATCGCGGCCCCGGACGGGACGCTGTGGCTGTCCGTCGGCGACAGCAGCGACTACCGGATGATGGACCCGGCCGCGCTGCGCGCCCTCGACGTCAACCAGCCCTACGGCAAGATCTTCCACCTGACCGCGTCCGGCCAGGGCGTCCCGGGGAACCCGTACTACGACGCCGCCGACCCGGGCTCGACCGCGAGCAAGGTGTTCGCGCGCGGCTTCCGCAACCCGTTCCGCTTCAGCATCGACCCGAACCTCGGCCTGCCGGTGGCCGGCGACGTCGGCTGGAGCAACTGGGAAGAGGTCGACGTCGTCCAGCGCGGCGCCAACCACGGCTGGCCGTGCTGGGAGGGCAGCCGCCCGACACCCGGCTACAGCGGCCTCGCGGGCTGCGCCGGCGTGCCGAACCAGCCGCCCATCCACGAGTACACGCACGGCACCGGGCCGATGAACGGCAACAGCGTCACCGGTGGCATCGTCTACAGTGGATCCAGCTACCCGGCGGCCTACCGCGGCTCGTACTTCTTCGGCGACTACGTGGCGAACAAGGTCTGGACGCTGCGGTACGACGGCCAGGGCAAGCTCAGCCAGGCCCCGGAGAACCCGCCGGTCTTCACCGGCGTCGGCGGCCCGGTGAAGTTCGCGGCGGCGCCGAACGGCGACATCGTCTTCGCCGACATCCTGTCCGGCAACGTGCGCCGCCTGAGCTATTCGGCCGGCAACACCGCGCCGGTGGCCAAGGCGACGACGGCCACGAACCCGGACACCCGCACGGTGTCGTTCGACGGCTCGGCATCGGTCGACTACGACGACGACCCGCTCGCCTACGACTGGGACTTCGGGGACGGGACCACGGCGGTCGACGCCGGCCCGAAGGTGTCGCACCGCTACCCGGCGGGCACGGCGTCGTTCACCGCGAAGCTGCGCGTCCGGGACCCGCTGGGACTCAGCGGGGAGGCCGCCATCGCCGTCGCGCCCGGCAACCGCACCCCGGTGCTCACCCTGAACACCCCCGGGAACACGACGTTCGCGGTCAACCAGACGGTCTCGGTGAGCGCCACCGCGTCCGACGCCGAGGACGGTGCGTTGCCGATCACCTGGACCACGGCGGTGCGGCACTGCCCGAGCGAAGCGACGTGCCACTCCCACCCGGGCGTCGGCGGGACGGGGTCGAGCTTCTCGCAGCCGTTCACCGCGCACCCGGACTCCCGGATGGAGCTCACCGCGACGGTGACCGACAGCGCGGGCGTCACCACGGCCAAGACGTACCCGGCGCTGCCGCGGCAGCACCGGATCACGCTGCGCGGCACCCAGCCCGCGGAGCTGAGCATCCCGGTGGCGGGCGGGGTCAGCTCGGCCATGGTCACCGAAGGCGCTTCCTTCGACGTCGAGGCGGCGCCGCTGGCCATCGACGGCGTCTCGAAGTTCGCCGGCTGGCAGGGCGGTCCGGCGGATCCCCAGTGGATCGTCACGGTCGGCTCGGCCGACCTGACGCTGACGGCGAACTACGCGACCCCGATCGACCAGCGCTACGGTGGCGACGCGGCGTTGCGCGCGAGCCTCGGCGCGCCGGCGGGGCCGGAGATCACCGACGGCCCGGTCCACTACCGCGGTTACGCGAACGGCCGGCTCTACTGGAGTGCCGGGACCGGCACCCGGTACGTCACCGGCCCGGTGCTGGACAAGTACCTCGCCCTGGGCGGGCACGCCCTGCTCGGGCCGCCGACGTCCGACACGGCCACGACGCCGGACGGCGTGGCCCAGTACAGCCACTTCCTCGCCAACGGCACCGTGGGGTCGATCTACTCGACGGCCGCGACGGGCGCGCACCTCATCACCGGCGAGATCCGCAAACGGTGGGCGGCGCTGGACTACGAGCGCGGCGTGGGCTACCCGACGACCGACGAGCTGGCCACACCGGACGGTGTCGCGCGGTACAACCACTTCGTCAAGGGTGGCAACGTCAGGTCGATCTACTACACGGTGGCGACCGGCGGGCACGCGATCGCCGGCGAGATCCGGAAGAAGTGGGCGGCGCTGGACTACGAGCGCGGGCTGGGTTATCCGACGACCGACGAACTGGGGACACCGGACGGCGTCGCCCGCTACAACCACTTCGCCAAGGGTGGCACGGTCGGGTCGATCTACTACACGGCCGCGACGGGCGCGCGGGCGATCAACGGCGAGATCCGGAAGAAGTGGGCGGCGCTGGACTACGAGCGCGGGCTGGGGTACCCGACGACCGACGAACTCGCGACCCCGGACGGCCGCGGCCGCTACAACCACTTCACCAAGGGCGGCTCGATCTACTACACGACGGCCACCGGCGCCCACATGGTGAAGGGCGAGATCCGCAACCGCTGGGCGGCGCTCGGCTGGGAGTACTCCTACCTGCGCTACCCGAAATCGGACGAGTACGTGACGAACGGCTGGTACCGCAGCGACTTCGAAGGCGGGTACATCACCTACACCGCCACCGGGTCCCGCGACTTCCGCTGGTGATCCGGCCCGCGGCGTCGCTGAAGTCCGGCCCGTCCGCCAAGTCCTCTTAGGACTGCCGCAGGTCCGCCGGGGTCGTGCCGGCCGTTGTCAGTGGCAGGCCGAGGGCGACGCGCTCGGTGAGCCACGGGCTCGGCCGGTAGCGGGGGTCGCCGGTGGTCGCCGTGAGGCCGCGCAGGATGCGCAGCACCACGTCGCCGCCGACGAGGTCGCCCCAGGCCAGCGGGCCGCGTGGGTAGCCGAGGCCGAGGCGGACCGCCGTGTCGATGTCGCGCGGGGTCGCCAGGTGCTGGCCCGCGATGAAGCAAGCGGTGTTGACGATCGACGCCAGCAGGCGCTGCGCGACCGGGGCGGGCCCGTCGCGGACGACCGTCACCGGGTGGCCGGTCGCGGCCAGCGCGCCCCAGGCGGCGCGGGCCGCCGCCGGGTCGAGTCCCGGGTGGACGGACATCGTCAGCCGGCGTTCGTAGCCGCCCAGCGGATCGACGCCGGCGACGCGGGCCGGCGGCAACCCGGCGCGGATCGCCGCGTCCACTGTGGACTCGCCGTAGAGCGGCACGAGCAGGATCGCGTCCGGATAGGCGTCGGACACCACCTGCACACCCGCGGACGACAGCGCGCGGGCGAGGTGCTCGTCCGCGGTGAACACCGGGCTGGCCGGCTTCGGCGGGGCGGCGGGCTCGTCGGCGACCTGCTGCTTGCCGTCGGCGTAGGAGTAGAAGCCTTCGCCGTTCTTCCGCCCGAACAGCCCGGCGGCCACGCGCGGCCGGGTCAGCCACGACGGCCGCAGCCGCGGGTCGCCGTGGAAGCCGCTCCAGATGCTTTCGAGGACGGCGTGCGAGACGTCGAGGCCGGTGAGGTCGAGCAGCTCGAACGGGCCGAGCTTCAGGCCGAGCACGTCCCGGGCGATGCGGTCGACGTCGGCGGGCTCGGCCAGCGCCTCGGCGAGGATCTGCAGCGCCTCGGTGTTCAGGCCGCGGCCGGCGTGGTTGACCAGGAAGCCGGGGGCGTCCTTCGCGAGCACGGGCTCGTGGCCCCAGCTCTTGACGAGTTCGAGTGCCTCGCCGGGCAACCAGCCGTGCGTGCGCGCACCGGGGACGACCTCGACCAGCCGCATCAGTGGCACCGGGTTGAAGAAGTGCAGGCCGACGAGCCGGGCGGGGTCGGCCAGCCCGGCGGCGATCTCGGTGACCGACAGCGAACTCGTGTTCGTCGCGAAGATCGTCTCCTGTGGACAGACGCGTTCGAGGCTCGCGAACAGGGCGCGCTTGGTTTCGAGGTCCTCCCGGACGGCTTCGACCACGAGGTCGACGCCGTCCGCGGGCGCGTCGGGCGCGGCCACGGCGACCAGCCGGCCCTTGACGGCCTGGGCGTCTTCGCTCAGCTTGCCCTTGGCGGCGAGCTTGTCCACCATCCCGCCGACGTGATCGATCGCCTCGGTGACGGCCTCGCGCCGGACGTCGGCCAGCTCGACGGTCACCCCCGCGGTCGCGGCCAGCTGGACGATCCCGCGGCCCATCACCCCGGTCCCGATCACCCGGATCCTGCCGACCTGCCCGGCCCACCCCGTCACGTCGTGCCGCCTTCCGCCGTTGGACTCTCGCCCCAGCCTAGAGGCCGACGAACTCCGCCATCCGCCTCGCCGAGTGGGCGAAGAACGCGTCGGCCGGGTCGACGCTGCCGACGTACTGGCCGAACAGGTCGAAACTGATCGCGCCGAACAGCTGCGTCCACGCCATGAGCAGGCGGGCGACGGTTTCCGGGCCGGCGATGATCCCGAGGGCCTTCGTGAGCGTCTCGGCCTGGGCACGCAGCTCGGGCGGGACTTCGCCGTCGATGTCCCGCAGCTCGGTGTGGGTGAGCACCTTGACCAGGGCGAGCGCGACGCGGGAGGCCGGCACGACGGTGTCCTGCGGGGCCGCGTACCCGGGGATCGGGGAGCCGTAGATCAGCGCGTACTCGTGGGGGTGCGCGCGGGCCCAGTCGCGGGTGCCCTGCCAGATCGCCACCCAGCGCTCGCGGAGGTCGCCGGTGCCGGGGTCGGCGGTTTCGGCCGCCTCGCCGATGGCGTTGTAGGCGTCGACGATCAGGTCGGTCAGCAGCCGGTCGCGGCTCGGGAAGTACCGGTAGATCGCGGACGACACCATGCCGAGCTCCCGGGCGACCGCGCGCAGTGACAGACCCTGCGCGCCGACCTCGCCGAGCTGGCGGCGGGCCTCGTCCTTGATCTCCTGGGCCAGTTCGGCGCGGGCACGGTCGCGTGCGGTGCGGGGGGCGGTCATGAGATCAGTGTGCCACGACGAGAGCAGTGCACCAAACCGAGAGCAGTGCTCTTGACACGGTGCACTGCTCTCGTGTTCACTGCTCTTAACCGAGAGCACTGCTCTCCCAACCTTCGGAGGACACCATGACCGGGACCCGCTACATCGAGCCGAAGAAGTCGACCAGTGCCTTCAACGAGCTGGTCGCGAAGCTGACGAAGCTGGGCTTGAGCGTCTGGGGCAGCCGGGTGCTGACCGTGGTCGGCCGGAAGAGCGGGGAGCCGCGCTCGGTGCCGGTGAACCTGCTGACCGTCGACGGCGTCCGGTACCTGGTCGCCCCGCGCGGCGAGACGCAGTGGGTTCGCAACCTTCGGGCGGCCGGCCAGGGCACGCTGCGCGTCGGGCGCCGGGTCGAGACGTTCACGTTCCGCGAGCTGGCCCACGACGAGAAGCCGGGCATCCTCCGCGCGTACCTCAAGCGCTGGAAGTTCGAGGTCGGCGTGTTCTTCGACGGCGTCGACGCCAAGGCCTCGGACGAGAAGCTGCGCGAGATCGCCCCGGGCTACCCGATCTTCGAGATCTTCACGAAGTAGGTTTGCGCCGGGTGAGGTTGGCCGCCACCAGGACCACGCCGACCAGGAACGCGGCCAGGCCGATCAGGAACCACAGCTTCTGGCCGGTCATGAAGCTGCCGGTGATGACGCCGATCCCCTGCAGCACCCAAACGGCGCCGACCAGCACGAGCACGACTCCGACCGCGAGGGTGATCCACCGCCTCATCCACCCAGCTTAAGCGGGCGGCACGAGGTTGTGGCGGTAGGCGTAGACCACCGCGTGCACGCGGTCGGGCAGCCCGAGCTTGCTGAGCACGCGCGAGACGTGCGTCTTGACCGTCTCCTCGCCGACGTGCAGCTTCCGCGCGATCTCGGCGTTGCTGCAGGCCCCCGCCAGCAACAGCAGCACCTCGCGCTCGCGGGACGTCAGCCGGGCCAGCTCCGGGGGTTCCGCGGCCGCCGGCTCGAGGACCGCCGCGAACTTCGCCACCAAGCGCCGCGTCACCGAGGGGTCGATCAGGGCGTCGCCGCGGGCCGCCACCCTCATCGCCGCGACCAGCTCCTCCGGCGCCAGGCTCTTCAGCAGGAACCCGCTCGCCCCGGCGCGCAGGGCGCGGTAGACGTACTCGTCGGCGTCGTAGGTCGTGAGCACGAGGACGCGGGTGTCGTTGCCCGGCGCGGCCAGGATCGCCTCGGTCGCCGCCAGGCCGTCGAGGCGGGGCATGCGGACGTCGAGGACCGCGACGTCCGGGCGGAGGCGGGCGGTCTCGGCGACCGCCTCGCGGCCGTCGGATGCCTCGCCGACGCAGGTGAAGTCGGGCTGGGTGTCGAGGAGCGCGCGCATCCCGGAGCGGAACATCGCGTGGTCGTCGGCCAGCAGGACGCGGATCATGTGCTCTCCACCGGGAAGGTCGTGCGCAGCTGCCAGTGGCCGCCGGTCTCGCCGTAGGAGACCTGGCCGCCGAACAGGGTGACGCGCCGGCGGATCCCCGCCAGGCCGCGGGGTGCGTGCTCGTTCTCTTCGACGCGGCCGGCGCGGAGCCCGTTCGTCACCGTCAGCACGACCTCGGTGCGGCCGTGGTTCAGCTCGACCTCGACCGGACCCTGGCCGTGGCGCAGGGCGTTGGTCAGGGCCTCCTGCGCGATCCGGTAGAGCGCGATGTCGAGCGAACCGGGCAGTTCGCGGGGCTCGCCGCGCAGCGTCAGGCGGGTGGGCAGGCCGGCCGCGCGGACCGTCTCGACCAGCTCGTCGAGGTTGTCGAGACCGGGTTGTTCGGCGTTGGTCTCGGCGTGCAGGAGGTCGAGCAGCCGGCGCAGGTCGGCCATCGCCGAGCGGCTCGCCGACTCGACCGCGCCGAGCGACTTCCGCACCGCTCCGGCGCCCTCGGGCAGGCCGAGCCGGGCGGCGCCGGCGTGCACGCCGATGGCGCTGACGTGGTGGGAGATGACGTCGTGCAGGTCGCGCGCGATGGTGGTCCGCTCCTCGAGGACGGCCCGCTTGACGGCTTCTTCCTCGTGCTGCCGCCGTTCGTCGGCTTCCCGCTCGAGGTCGGCGATGTAGGCGCGCCGCGCGGTCGTGTACCGGCCGACCAGCCACGGCAGCAGCGCGGAGACGCCGACGTTGATGGCGATGAGCCGCCAGTCGGACGCGGTCCGGCCGCCGCCTTCGATGCAGCCGAGGGTGACGCCGGTGAGCAGGGCGCCGAGCGCGAGCACGGCGGGCCGCGTCCGCAGCCAGGCCCCGGCGCGGTAGCCGGCGATGAGGATCCCGGCGTTGTTGCCGGTGACGTACCCCTGGCACGTGCAGAGGAGGAGCGGGGCGCTCGCGAAGAGCACGGCGTGGGCGAGGGCGACCCAGCCGGAGTAGCGCGCGGCCCCGGCGAGCGCGGCGTTGACGGCGATCCCGGCGGCCAGCACCACCCAGGCCCGCCACCCGGCCTCGGGAAGGGGCCCGCGCAGGGTGAAGAGGGCGGCGTCGCAGACGACGCAGACGAGCGCGACCAGCAGCGACTGCCGTCTCAGCGACCCCCGGATGTCCTGCACACCCGCAACTGTGCCCTACCCGGGGAACGGACGGGAACGCCCCGATGCGACGTGAGGGGGTGTGCGCGGCACCGGGGCGTTCCCCGACTGGGGGAGGCGGGTCAGTTCGTCGGGCGGGCCGAGTAGCCGCCCCGGCGCTGACCCGGCTGGCGCTGGCCCGGCTCGAAGCCCTTGCCCAACGTCGTCGCGGTGGCCGTCTGACCCTCGACCTTGGCCACCACCGTGACGTTCGTGTCGCCGGTCTTCACGTCACCCGTCTTCTGGGTCGACGAGTCGAGCGTGTACGTCTGCTTGTAGCCGTCCTTGCTGGTCAGCGTCACCGAAGTGGCGCTCAGCTCGGTGACGTCGCCGGTCTGGAGGCGCTCGGTCGTGTAGCCGCCGCTGCCGTTCGAGACCACGAAGTCGCCGTGGAGGGCGTCGCGCAACGCCGTCATTCCGCCGCCGAAGCCACCGCCCGGCCCCTGGCCGCGGAACTGGCCGCCGCCCGGACCGCCGCCGGGGCCGCCGAAGCCGCCGGGGCCCTGCGCGGAGTTGTCGGCGCTGCTGGTGCCCGCCCAGATCGCCGCGCCGCCGCCCGCCGCGATCACCACGGCGATGCCGGCCGCGATCGCCGTCTTCTTGCCGGACCACCCCTTCTTCGGCGCCGCCGGGGCCGGATCGCCCCAATTGGCGCCCTCGGGCTGGGTGTTCGGCATCGGCTCGGTCGTCATCGTGTCCTCCGGTGGTGCCCACACTGGTCCCGCTCAGGTTCACCGCCGCGGCTGTGTTTGAGCTGTGCGGAGCGTCAGCGGGCGCTGTGCCTCGATCGCGGGAACCTTCACAGCAAATGCACAGCGACCACACAGCGAACACCGACGCCGGGCCGGGAAGGTGGCACTATGACCGCTATGAACGCCACGTCACCCGGCCCTGGCAAGGCCGACCTGCGCCGCGCCGACGGGAGCCCGGTGCGGGTGCTCGTCGTCGACGACGAGGCGACGCTGGCCGAGCTCGTGTCGATGGCCCTGCGGATGGAGGGCTGGGAGGTGCGCAGCGCGGGCGACGGCACCGAGGCCGTCCGGATCGCGCGCGACTTCCGGCCCGACGCCGTCGTCCTCGACGTCATGCTCCCCGACTTCAGCGGCCTCGAAGTGCTGCGCCGGATGCGGTCCGAGGCGCCGAACCTGCCCGTTCTCTTCCTCACGGCGAAGGACGCGGTCGAGGACCGCATCGCCGGGCTCACCGCGGGCGGCGACGACTACGTCACCAAGCCGTTCAGCCTTGAGGAAGTCGCCCTGCGCCTGCGCGCGCTGCTGCGCCGGGCCGGCGGGGTCACCGGCGCCGGCGGGTCGACGCTCGTCGTCGGCGACCTCACCCTGGACGAGGACAGCCGCGAGGTGCACCGCGGCGGCGATCTCGTGCCGCTCACCGCGACCGAGTTCGAGCTGCTGCGCTACCTGATGCGCAACCCGAAGCGGGTGCTGTCGAAGGCCCAGATCCTGGACCGCGTCTGGAGCTACGACTTCGGCGGCCAGGCCAACATCGTCGAGCTCTACATCTCCTACCTGCGCAAGAAGATCGACGCCGACCGCGAGCCGATGATCCACACCATGCGGGGCGCCGGGTATGTCCTCAAGCCCGCAGGCTGAACCGGGGCGCGCCCGACGGCCGTGGTCGCTGCGGCGGCGGCTGATCGTCCAACTGGCGGCGCTGCTCGCGCTGGTCTGCGTGGTCGTCGGCGTCGTGACGGAGTTCGCGCTGAGCGAGTTCCTCGTCGGCCAGCAGGACAAGCGGCTGGCCGCGGCGAGCGACCGCGCCGCACACGGCCCGGAACGGCCGGCACCCTGGCCCTACGGTGAAACGCCGCCACCGGACGCGCTGCGCGTGCTCGGTCAGGGCGAGGGCACGCTCGCCGTCGTCCAGATCGGTTCGAAGGCCACGGCCGGCGTCCTCGACTCGAGCGCCGCCGGTCCGTCGAAGCGCAAGGCGCCGTTCAAAGAAGTCCCGACGGCGCAGGTGCTGGCCCTGCTCGCGCTACCGTCGGACGGAAAGCAGCGGAGCATCGACCTCGGCGCCAGCCTCGGCGAGTACCGCGTCGTCTCGACGACGTCGCCGCGCGGGGAAAAGACGGTCATCGGCCTGCCGCTGAAGGACGTCAACGAGACGCTCTGGCAGCTCGGGTTCATCCTCGGCGGGGTTGCGCTCGCCGGGATCCTGGTGGCGGGCGCGGTCGGCGCGGCGACGATCCGGCGCACGATGCAGCCGCTCGACCGGCTGGCCGCGACCGCGACCCGCGTCTCCGAACTGCCGCTGGACCGCGGCGAAGTCGCGCTGTCCGAACGCGTCCCGGAGGCCGACACCGACCCGAACACCGAGGTCGGCAAGGTCGGCTCGGCACTGAACCGGATGCTGCAGCACGTCGCGAACGCGCTGACCGCGCGGCACGCGAGCGAGAACCGCGTCCGCCAGTTCGTCGCGGACGCGAGCCACGAGCTGCGCACCCCGCTGGCGGCGATCCGCGGCTACGCGGAACTGACCCGGCGCGGTGGCGAGCAGGTGCCGCCGGACGTCGCGTTCGCGATGAGCCGCGTCGAGTCCGAGTCACGCCGGATGACGACGCTGGTGGAGGACCTGCTGCTGCTCGCCCGCCTCGATTCCGGGCGGCCGGTGGTGCACGAGTGGGTGGACCTGTGCCGGCTGGTGGCCGACGCGGTCGCGGACGCGCACGTGGCGGGCCCGGACCACAAGTGGCTGATGGACGTCCCGGGCGAGCCGATCGGCGTCCTCGGCGACGCGGGCCAGCTGCACCAGGTGGTGATCAACGTCCTCGCGAACGCGCGCACCCACACGCCGCCGGGCACCACGGTGACGGCCGCATTGTCCACTTCGGACGGAATCGTCCGGCTCCGGGTGGCCGACGACGGCCCGGGCATCCCACCGGAAATCCTCCCGGACATCTTCGAGCGCTTCGCCCGCGGCGACAATTCCCGGTCGCGCGCGGCGGGGAGCACGGGACTGGGCCTGGCGATCGTGGCCGCGGTGGTCGCCGCGCACGGCGGCCGCGTCGGGGTGCAGAGCCGGCCGGGACGCACGGAGTTCGAGATCACCTTGGCGGAGGCGCCCGCGCCGCAGTGATCACCCGTCCGGGGGCGATGCACAGCCGGCGCACAGCTTCGCCACAAGTTCACCACATGCGCCGCCGACACGGTGAGCGTCATGACGACCACGCTGTCGGCGCCCGCGCACGCCCAGCCCCAGCCGCCCGCTCCCGCCCGGGAACCGCGGTGGGTCAAGCCTTCCGTGGCCGCCCTGCTGCTCGGGACCGGCCTGCTCTACCTCTGGGACCTCGCGAAAACCGGCTGGGCCAACGACTTCTACGCGATGGCCGTGCAGGCCGGCACGTGGAGCTGGAAGGCGCTGTTCTTCGGTTCGCTCGATCCCGGCAACGTCGTCACCGTCGACAAACCACCCTTTTCCCTCTGGCTCATGGGGCTGTCCGGGCGGCTCTTCGGCTTCTCCAGCTGGAGCCTGCTCGTGCCGGACGCGCTCGCGGGCGTCGCCTCCGTCGGCCTGCTCTACCTCGCCGTGCGGCGGCTTTCGGGGCCGGGTGCCGGGCTGCTGGCCGGGGCCGGGCTCGCGCTGACGCCGGTCGCCGCGCTCATGTTCCGCTACGACAACCCCGACGCTTTCCTCGTCCTGCTGCTCGTCGCCGGCGGCTACTGCGTGGTGCGGGCGCTGGAGCACGCCGGCACGAAGTGGCTGGTGCTGGCCGGGGTCGCGATCGGGTTCGGGTTCCTCGACAAGATGCTGCAGGCCTTCCTCGTGCTGCCCGCGTTCGTGCTCGCGTACGCCGTCGCGGCCCCGGCGTCGCTCGGGCGCCGGATCGGGCAGCTGGTCGCCGCGGCGAGTGCGGTGGTCGTCTCCGCCGGCTGGTGGATCGCGGCCGTCGCGCTGTGGCCGGTCGCGGACCGGCCCTACATCAGCGGCTCGACCGACAACACCGTGCTCGAACTGGCTTTCGGCTACAACGGCCTCGGCCGGATCTTCGGCGAAGGCCGCGGCGGCGGTGGCGGGGGCCGGACGTTCACGCCGCCCGCCGGGATGGAACTGCCCACCGGCGGCCGTGGCGGGTTCGGTGGCTTCGGCGGGCAGGCCGGCCTGACCCGGCTGTTCGGCGGCGAGTTCGGCGGCGAGGCGTCGTGGCTGCTGCCGGCCGCGGTCATCGGGCTGGCCGCCGGCCTGTGGTTCACCCGCCGGGCGCCGCGCACCGACCGCACGCGGGCCGCCCTGCTGCTCTGGGGTGGCTGGCTGGTGGTCACCGCGCTGGTGTTCAGCTACATGAGCGGCATCATCCACCCGTACTACACGGTCGCGCTGGCCCCCGGCATCGCCGCGACGCTGGCGATCTCCGCGCGCGAGCTCTGGCGCGGCCGGGCGAACTTCGCGGCTCGCGCGGTGCTCGCCGTGATGCTCGCGGTGACGGCGGTCTGGGCCTTCGTCCTCCTCGCGCGGACACCGGACTGGCAGCCGTGGGTCCGCTACACGCTCCTGGTGATCGGTGCCGCCGCCGTCGCGGGACTGCTCTTCGGCGCCGACCGGTTCCGGCGGCTCGGCCCGGTCGTGGCCGTGTTCGGCCTGTGCGGCGCGCTGCTCGGGACGACGTCCTTCACGCTGGCCACCGCGGCGGCCGCGCACTCCGGCGGGACACCGTCGTCCGGGCCGGCCGTCGCCGGTGGACGGGGGCCGAGCGGCTTCGGCGCGGGGGAAGCCGGCACCGCGGTCATCGACCTGCTGAAGGGCACGACGACGAAGTGGGCCGCGGCGCAGAGCGGCGCGATGCAGTCGGCGGGGCTGGCCCTGGCGAGCGGACGCCCGGTGCTCGCGATCGGCGGCTTCAGCGGCAGCGACCCGGCGCCGACGTTGCAGCAGTTCCAGGCGTACGTCGCCGATGGCGACATCCGCTACTACGTCGCCGGTCGTCGCGGGGGCTTCGGCGGCGGCCGCGGGACCGCCGGGGAGATCCAGGCCTGGGTCGAGCAGAACTTCGCGTCGCTGCCGGTCGGGGGCACGACGGTTTACGACCTGACTAAATCTATCGATTGATAGAAATTCGGCCGGCCGGGTTGAATTGTTTCAAGCGTGTAAACAGTCGGGGAATCATTCGGCGTATTCGAGACCTGTGCGGTATCGGCGGATGCGGACAGGTGTTCGAATAGCCGGAGCGTATGCGGGTCATTCCGAACGGCCGTTCGGATCTGCAGGATCGCGCTGGGTAACACTCTCGGCACCGGTTGCGATCGCAGTAACGACAAGAGACTTCGGGGCGTGCACTTGCACGCGCTCCGCGCACACGCGCGCCGTGATCTTGGCCGGGCGGCCGACAGAAATGCCGTTCAAAACACCCTCGAACACATCGATGCCGCAGGCTGACCCGGGCGGCGGTCACTCGTTCGGCTGCATTGGACGGACGTTGTGGGGATCTTGTGTCACTCGCTAGGCTCTCCGCCGGGAGAGGGACAGGGGTGGCTGATCCGGTGCGCTGAGTGCTGGGATTTCACTGGTGGTAGGCGCCTCCTGTCCGCGTTCTCTCGCGATGACCCGATCAGGTGCGGCGGAAGTGAGCATTGATGACCGTGCGCGGCAGCGCAGCTCGAACCGATTGCCCTTCCCGTCGTCACCACCCGTAGTCCCGAGCGCCGCAATTCCCCCTTTCGGTACGCACCACTCCACTTCCCCCGCAACCTGGAGTTCGTTGTGATTTCCCGTCCTCGCCCCCGTCTGCTGACGGTGCTCCTGACTTTGCTGACCCTCGCCGGGGTCACTGCGCTTTCCGGGTGCAGCGACAGTTCCGCTTCCGGCAGCGGCGGCAAGATCACCATCGGGTTCAGCGCCTGGCCGGGCTGGTTCCCTTGGCAGGTGGCGCAGGAACAGGGCCTGTTCGCCAAGAACGGCGTCAACGTCGATCTGAAGTATTTCGACAATTACACCGACAGCATCAACGCCCTCTCCAGTGGCGCCATCGACGCCAACAGCCAGACCCTCAACGACACGTTGTCGTCGGTTTCCGGCGGCGCCAAGCTGTCGATCGTGCTGGTGAACGACAACTCCACCGGCAACGACAAGATCATCGCGCGGGACGGGATCACCAGCATCGCCGACCTCAAGGGCAAGAAGGTCGCCGTCGAGCAGGGCGCGGTCGACCACTACCTGCTGCTGCTGGCGCTGCAGTCGGCGAAACTGACCGAAAAGGACATCCAGCTCGTCAACCTCCCGACCGACGCCGCGGCCGCCGCGTTCAAGAGCGGCCAGGTCGACGCGGTCGCCGCGTTCGCGCCGTTCACCTCGACGGCGCTGGAGCGCGCGGGCAGCCGCGCGATCTCGTCGTCGGCCGAGTTCCCCGGCGCCATCCCGGACCACCTGGTCACGTCGCAGAAGCTGGTCAAGGACCGCCCGAAGGACGTCCAGGCGCTGGTCAACACCTGGTTCGAGACGCTGACCTGGATCAAGAACAACAAGGACGCGGCCGTCAAGATCATGGCCAAGCGCGGTGGTGTCTCCGAGGCGGACTACAAGTCCTACGACGCCGGCACCACGATCTTCACGCGCCAGCAGAACATCGACGCGTTCACCCCGGGCGTCACCGCGCAGCACCTGGACTTCCAGGCGAACAAGATCATCGACTTCATCGTCGGCACCGGTCTCGCCCAGCAGCGGCCCTCGCTCGACGGCCTGTTCGACGACCAGTTCGTGAAGGCCGCGCCCCAGTGACCGGTCCGACCCAGCGCACCACCCCGGCGGACACGGCCGACGCCCGGGCCGCGGAAGCCCAGGAAGCGGAACAGCGGCTCGCCGAGCAGCAGGAGGCCGGCCGGGCGGGCGGCGGGCGGCCGGCCTGGTCGCCGCTGCCCCGCCGGGCCGGGCTGAAACCGTCCGCTTCACCGCTGTTCTCCTTGCGCACGCCCATTTCCGCGGCGTCCCGCTGGACGCTCGCGGTGCTGTCGTTCGCCGTCCCGTTCCTGGCCTGGGTGGTGCTGAGCTTCAGCGGGGCCGTCGACTCGACGTTCCTGCCGTCCCCGGCCGCGGTGCTCCAGGCCGGCCTCGACATGGCGGGCAGCGGCGAGCTCTTCGACGACCTCTGGACGACCACCCAGCGGGTGCTCGAAGGCTTCGGCCTCGCCGTGCTCGTCTCCGTCCCGCTCGGCATCCTGATGGGCAGCTTCACCGCCGGGCAGGCGTTCTTCGAGCCGCTGATCGGGCTGCTGCGCTACCTGCCGGCGAGCGCGTTCATCCCGCTGCTGATCATCTGGCTCGGCCTCGGCGAGCCGTCGAAGATCGCCATCCTCTTCATCGGCACGGTCTTCTTCAACACGCTGATGACCGCCGACGTCGTCCGCGGCGTGCCGAACTCGCTCATCGACGTCTCCTACACGCTCGGCGCGCGCCGCGGCGAGGTGCTGCGCAAGATCGTCGTGCCGCACTCGCTGCCCGGCATGATCGACGCGATCCGGGTCAACGCCGCCGCGGCGTGGAACTTCGTGGTCGTCGCCGAGCTGATCAACTCCTCGGCCGGCCTCGGCTACCGGATCGTGCGCGCGCAGCGGTTCCTGCAGACCGACAAGATCTTCGCGGTGCTCGTGGTCATCGGGATCGCCGGGCTCGCCATCGACGTCCTGCTGCGCCTGCTGCGCACGCGGGTCGGGAAGTGGGCGGCATGACGCTGGAACTGCGGAACGTCGCCAAGGACTACACCGTCCGCGGCAAGGTCACCCGCGCGCTCGACGGCGTCGACCTCGAAGTGCTGCGCGGCGAGTTCGTCTGCGTCGTCGGCGCGAGCGGCTCGGGCAAGTCGACGCTGCTTTCGCTGGTGGCCGGGCTGAGCCGGCCGACCGAGGGCGCGATCGTGCTCGACGGCGTGCCGGTGACCGGGCCCGGGCCCGACCGCGGGCTCGTCTTCCAGGCCGGCGCGCTCTACCCGTGGCGCAGCGTCGAGAAGAACGTCGCGTTCGGACTCGAGCTGCTCTCGCTCGACCCGGCCGAGCGCGCCGAGCGGGTGGACTGGTACCTCGCCGAAACCGGCCTCCAGACCGTGCGCAAGTCGCTGCCGAAACAGCTTTCCGGCGGCCAGAAGCAGCGCGTCGCGATCGCGCGCGCCCTCGCGTGCGAACCGGAAGTCCTGCTGCTGGACGAACCCTTCGGTGCCTTGGACGTCCAGACCAAAGAGGACATGCAGGTGCTCATCCGCCAGGTGTGGGCCGACACCGGCACCACGGTGCTGATGGTCACCCACGACGTCGAGGAAGCGGTTTTCCTCGGTGGCCGGGTGGTGGTGCTCGCCTCCGACCCGGGCCGGATCGCCGCCGACGTCGAGGTGGCGCTGCCCGCCGAGCGGGACCTGGCGGTGAAGCGCGAACCGCGGTTCCTCGAGCTGCGCGCCCGGATCGAGGACCTGGTCCGGGAGCAGCACCGGGGCCACGTGAGCCGGGTGGCCGCGGTCGAGTGAGAACGGAAGACGGGAAGGTCGCGGGATGAGACACGGCAGGCCGACCGCGAAACGGGCCGGCGGAGGCTTTCTCGCCCGGCTCGGTATCCGCGGCAAGCTGAACCTGCTGCTCCTGCCCCCGCTGGTCGCGGTGGTGCTGGTGTCGGTGCCGTTCGTGCTGACGCAGGCGAACAGCGCCGGTGCGGCGGCGCAGTCGGCCGACGTGGCGCGGCACGCGCAGCAGCTCGGCGGGCTGATGTGGCAGCTGCAGCGCGAGCGGCTGGTGACGGCCGCGTTCGTGGCGACGCCGTCGGCGAGCCCCGACCAGATGGTCCAGCAGCAGAAGGTGGTCGACCAGACGGTCGCCGACGTCCGCAGGTCGCTGGGCGACGACGCCCCCGACGAGCTTTCCGCGGCGCTGACCCGGATCGGCTCGCTCGCCGAGCTGCGGCAGAACGCCGCCCGCCGCGGGGTCGCGCTCGACAGCGTCGCCCGTACCTACAACGCCGTGGTCGACGCGGTGATCGACGCCCTGCGCCTGGTCCCGCAGCTCACCAGCGACGCCGAGGGCGCCCGCGAGCTGACCGCGCTGGACGCGCTGCTGCGCGCGAACGAGGAGAACTCGCTGCGCGCGATGGCCCTCATCGTGACCGCGGTGTCCCCGGACGCCGGCAAGCCCATCCTGGACGACGCGACCCAGCAGGCGCCGATCTTCGTCGACCGGTTCGTCAAGCAGGGCGACGACGGCGACGACTCGCAGCGCTCCGCCCTCGTCGTCCGGGTCGAGCAGAGCGACGCCGGGCGCCGCGTCGACGAACTCGCCGCCCTGGTCGAGCAGCCGCGCGACGCGGCCGCCACCACGCAGTACGTCGCGGACGTCTTCTCCGCGGCGGACGCCCACGCGGGACAGCGGAGGCTCGTGCAGGAGCGGGCGATCAACGAGATCGCCGACTCCGCGACCGGACGCGCCGACGGCGCGACGCGGCTGGCCTGGACGGTCGGCCTCGGCGCCGGTGCGCTGTTCCTGCTGGTCGCCTTCCTCGCCGTCGCGGTGTCCCGCTCGATCGCCGGCCCGCTGCGCCAGCTGACCACCGCGGCGACGTCGGTCGCCGACCTTGCCGGCACCGAGCTCGTCCGCGTGACCGACACCGAAGAGGCCGAGGAGCAGGTCCCGCGCCTGGCCACCATCGACGTCGTCTCCGAAGACGAGCTGGGCAAGCTGGCCGCCGCGTTCAACCGGGTCCAGACCACCGCGGCCGAGCTGGTCGAACGCCAGGCGCTGACCCGGCGCAACACCAGCCTGATGTTCGCGAACGTCGCGAAGCGCACGCAGAACCTCGTCGGCCGCCAGCTGGCCCTGATCGACGAGGTCGAGCGCAACGAGCAGGACACCCGGCTGCTGGCCAGCCTCTACCGGCTCGACCACCTCTCCACCCGCCTGCGCCGCAACGCCGACAACCTGCTCGTGGTGTCCGGCACCCGCGACGAAACCCGGATCGCCGGCCCGATCGAGCTGTCCACGGCCCTGCGCTCGGCGCTCGCCGAGATCGAGGACTACCAGCGCGTCAAGCTCGGGGTCGTCGCCGACATCCTGCTGTCGTCGGCCCTCGGTGCCGACCTGGTGCTGGTCTTCGCCGAACTGCTCGAGAACGCGACGTCGTTCTCGCCGCCGGGCTCGATGGTCGAGGTGGACACCATGCCGCTGGCCGACGGCGCCTGCCTGGTGAGCATCGTCGACCACGGCATCGGCATGACCGCGGAGAAGCTGGCCGAGGAGAACCAGCGGCTCGTCGAGCGCGAACGCCTGGAGCTCGCGCCGACCAGTGTGCTCGGCCTGTTCGTGGTCGGCCGCCTGGCGCGGCGGCACGAGCTGGGCGTCGAGCTGCTCGCGACGCCGACCACCGGCGGTGTGACCGCGCGGCTGACCATCCCGGCGTCGCTGTTCACCCACCGCACTTCGCTGCGCCCGAAGACCGAGCAGGCACCCGCGATCCCGGCGCAGGCCACGCCGCCGATCTCCGCACCGCCGCGGCACGCCGCGGCGGTCACGCCCCTCCCACTGTCCTCTTCGGACGACTTCCGGCCGCCGGCGCCCGACCGCGACCGGCCCGCCGAGCTGCCGGCGCCGGCGATCCCGGCGCTGCTCGGCCACGGCAACGGTTTCCGCTGGTTCCGCGAACTGGAACCGGTGTGGCCGGACGCCGAACCCGACGCCACCCCCGCCGAGGAACCCGAACCCGAAGTGGCGGTCGCGGCGTCGGTGTCTGTGTCTTCTGCGGCGTCGGTGTCTTCTTCGGAGTCGCGGGGCGGTCTGCGCCGCCGGGTCCGCGGCGCCCAGCTGCCGAGCCCGGGCACGTCCGCGCCGGTGTCCGACACCAAGCCGCGGCACGACCCGGAAGCGACCAAGGCCGCGATGGACGGCTTCGCGAGCGCCTTCGCGAAGGCTGCCGAAGCCGGCCCGCCGCCCACCGTCGCCTTCACGAAAGCGGCCGAGGTCAGCGCGCTGACGACCGACCCGCCGGCCGCGCCGCCCACCGTCGTCACCGCGCCCGTGTCACCTCTCCCGGTCCGCGCCCCCGTGGACGCACCGCTGGTGGCCACCGCCCCGTTCACGGCCGCCGAGCGGTCGCGCGACGGCCTGATCCGCCGGGTCCCCGGTGCCCAGCTCGCCCCCGGCCTGCGTCAGCAGCCCGCGGGGCGGCCGCTCGCCCGTGCCGTCGTCAACCGCAGCAAGCGGGACCCGGCGGCCGAACGAGCGGCGTTCGACGCGTTCGCCGCCGGCCTCGCCAAGGCGGAGGACGTTACGGCAGACAGCCCGCCCCAAGGCGTGGTCGCCGGTCGTGTGATGGAACGAGGAGAAGAGAGCAGGAAATGAGCATCCCCGCACCTGGCGTCAGTGTCGAAGCCCAGAACTTCAACTGGCTGGTGAGCCGCTTCGCGCAGCACACCGCGGGCGCGATAGCCGCCATCGCGGTCTCGGCCGACGGCCTGCTGATCGCGATGTCGACGGAGCTCGAGCGCTCCAACGCCGACCGCCTCGCCGCGATCTCCTCCGCCATGCTCGGCCTCGCCCACGGCGTCTCCGAAAGCCACCCGCTCGGCTCGCCGGACAAGGTGATCATCGAGCTCGAGCACGGGTACCTGCTCGTCTGCACGATCAGCATCGGCTGCTCGCTGGGCGTGCTGGCCAACAAGCAGGCCAGCCTCGGCACGATCGCCTACGAGATGGCGATGTTCGCCAACCGCGCCACCGAGGTGCTGACACCCGGCTTGATCGAGGAGCTCAAGAACACTGTGGGGTCGTGATGTCCGAAGAGCCGGACATCTCGCTGCTGCGGCCGTACCTGATGACCTCGGGCCGGGCCCAGCCGGTCGACCAGAGCCTCGAAATCGAGGCGCAGGTCATGACGTCCCGCCTGGGCGCGGCGTCGCACCCGAAGCTCACGTTCGAACGCCAGGAAATCGTTTCCCTCTGCCGGAACACGATGTCGGTCGCCGAGGTGGCCGCCATGCTCGGCCTGCACATCGGCGTGGCCAGGGTGCTGGTGGCCGACCTCGCCGAGCTGGGCTACGTCGTCGTCCGGCGGCCGGGCAACCACAACTCGCACGACCTCGGCATGATCGAAAGGGTCATTCGTGGACTCGAAGCCATTCACTGAACCGAGCGCCCGGCCGCCGGCCCCGGTCAAGATCGTCATCGCGGGCGGCTTCGGCGTCGGCAAGACGACGGCGGTGTCGTCCATCTCGGAGATCAAGCCGCTGACCACCGAGGCGGCGATCACCTCGATGTCCGTGGACAACACCGGTCACGTCCCCTCCAAGACCACGACGACGGTGGCCCTGGACTTCGGCTGCATCACGATCGACGAAGAGGTCAAGCTGTACCTGTTCGGCACGCCAGGCCAGGACCGCTTCGGCTTCATGTGGCAGGACCTCGTCCACGGCGCACTCGGCGCCCTGGTGATCGTCGACACCCGCCGCATGGACGACTGCTACCCGGCGGTCGACTACTTCGAGAACGCGGGCCTCCCGTTCGTGGTGGCGGTCAACATGTTCGACGGCTCCCTCGGCCACAACCTCGAGGACGTGCGCTGGGCACTGGCGGTGAGCGACGACGTCCCGCTGATCACGTTCGACGCCCGGCAGAAGCTCTCGGTCCGGGACGCCCTCCTGGCGGTGCTGCACAACACGTTCAAGCGAGCCCGAGCCCAGGCGGGCGCGGGGGCCTGAACCGAGCCCGCTACACTGATCCACGGACCCCGCGCGGCGTCCACCCTGTGAACCTCCCCAGGGCCGGAAGGCAGCAAGGATAAGCAGGCTCTGGCGGGTGCGCGGGGTCCCCTTCTTTTCGGCTCCGGCTCTCGGGGCTTCGCCCCTTCGCCGGGCCTTCACTTCGTCGTTTCTCCCGGGGGCCGAGCCCCCGGACCCCCACGGTGCCTTGCTCATGGCCTGGGAGGGCTGCCGTGGCTTGGCTTGGTGTGGTCGGGCTCGTGCCTCGCCCTTGCCTGGGTGCGCTGCCGTGGCTTGGTGGTCGGGCTCGTGCCTCGCCCTTGGCTGGGTGGGCTGCCGTGGCCTTGCCGGTGGGCTCGTGCCTCGCCCTTGGCTGGGTGGGCTGCCGTGGCTTGGTGGTCGGGCTCGTGCCTCGCCCTTGCCTGGGTGGGCTGCCGTGGCTTGGTGGTCGGGCTCGTGCCTCGCCCTTGGCTGGGTGGGCTGCCGCGACTCGCGGGTTGCCTAGAACAGGCCCAGGACGTCGTCCGGGGGGCTTGGGGGCGGTGGGGCGTCCGCGTCCGTGATCGGGGCCGCCCTGCCCGCCAGCTTTCGCAGCTCCGCGCCGTGTACGCACCTCGCCGGGAACGCCGCCGATGCCGTGCGCTGCGCGATCTCCGCCGTCGGCAGCTCGGTCGCCGAGGCCGCCAGCACCAGATTGCCGAACCGGCGGCCGCGCAGGACGCCCGGGTCCGCCAGGAGCAGGACCTCCGGGAACACCTCCAGCAGCGTTGCCAGGAAGCGGCGGGCGAACGGGAGGCCCGAGCCGTCCGTGATGTTCGCCAGGTAGATGCCCGGCGGTCGCAAGAGGCCCGCGATCGCCGTCGTCGCCTCCAGCGTGGCCAGGCCGCCCGCCAGCGTCGCCCGCTGGAACGCGTCGACCACCACCAGGTCCGCCGAGTCCTCCCGGCGCGTCGCCAGGCCCTCCCGGCCGTCCGTCACCCGGACGCGCAGGCCCGGGACCCGCAGCCCCAGCTGGGTGCGGACCAGCTCCACCAGCTCGCCGTCGGCGTCGAACACCAGCTGCCGGGAGCCCGGCCGCGCCGTCGCGACGTACCGGGGCAGTGTGCACGCCGCCCCGCCGATGTGGAGCGCGTCCAGGGGGCCGGGCGGCAGGCGGTCCAGCACGTCCGCGAACCGGCGGACGTAGTCGAACTCCAGGTGGGCGGGGTCGTCGAGGTCGACGTACGACTGCGCGACGCCGTCCACCGACACCAGCCAGGCGTTGCCGCGGTCGGCGTCGCGGACGAGCTCCGCCGTGCCGAACCGCACCGGGTAGCGCCCGGGCACCGGCTCGGGTTTCCGCGTGCGGCTCACGGAATCCGAGGTTATCGGAAACATTCCGACCGCCCCCGCGATAAGCCACCGGACGATCATCGATCGAGGGGGTTTCACTTGCGTGCAAACGCACTAATCGTTGCCGCCGCGCTCGCGGCCGGGGTGTTCGCGACGCCGGCGGCCGCGGACGTGCTGCCCGACCGGGCGCAGGCCGTCGCGTACCTGGAAACCGGCGGGACCGGCGTCGCGCGAGCCGCCGAAGCGGCGTTGCTCGGCTCGCCCGCCGACCTGCGGGCCTTCCTGGCCACCGGCCGCCAGCAGGCGCAGAACGACGACGAGCGGGTCCTCGTCACCCAGGCGCTCACCAACGGCGGTCCAGTCACCAAGCGCACCGCCCAGAAGGCGCTCAGCGGCACCCAGGACGACGTCCGCGAGTACCTGGCGCACGGCCTGGCGCAGGCCCGGATCGCCGACGACCGGATCGCCGTCGGCCAGGCCATGAGCACCGGCGGCCCGACCGTCAACGCCCGGGCCCAGCAGGCGCTCGACGGCACACCCGCCGACGTGCGGGCCTTCCTGGAGACCGGCCTGCAGCGAGCGAAGGACGTCGACGACCGCCTCACGGTCGACCAGGCCATGGCCGAAGGCGGCCCGGAGGTCAAGGCCGCCGGGCAGGCGGCGCTCGACGGCACGCCGGAGGACGTCCGGTACTTCCTGTCGCTGTGGTGGCAGGTCAGCGTGAACTACGACGCCGAAGCCACCTCGGTCCGGCAGCGCCTCGACGAGGCCAAGGCGGCCAAGGCCGCCCACCGCACCCTGGAAGTGAAGATCGCCGCGGGCACCGCCCGCCGGATCGCCGCCGACGCGCGCACGGCGAACGCCGACCGGCTCAAGGCCCAGCAGGCCGAGAACCAGCGCACCGGCCAGGCTGCCGCCCAGGCCGACGCGGCCGCGCAGCAGCAGGCCAGCGAGGCCGCGGCGCGCGCGGCGAAGGCCAAGACGGACAACGACAAGCTGCTCGCCGACGCGGCCGACCCGGCGCTGACCGTGCCGAACGGCCGCAAGGCGTCGATCTACCTGCTGCGCACCGGCGGTGCCGCCGTCAAGAACGCCGCCCGGGCCGCGCTGAGCGGCTCGGACGACGACGTCGTCACGTTCGTGAACAGCGGTCTCGCCGTCGCGCAGGAGTCCGACGACCGCGCCGCCGTCTCGGCGATCGCGGCGGACCCGAACGCCCGCCCGGGCCTGCGCCAGGCGGCTCGTGACGCGCTCGCCGGCCCGTACGCCGGTGTCGCCGCGCTGCTGCGCACCGGTGACTACCCGGGCCGGGACACCGACGACCGCATCGAGGTCAACCAGCTCCTGGCGGCCGGCGGCCCGTCGACGAAGTCGGCGGCGCAGAAGGCGCTCGACGGCACCGTCGCGGACGTCCGCGAGTTCCTGGCCCACGGCCGGTACGTCGCGCACCTGATCGACCTGGACGTCTACGCCACCCGGACGCTGGGCGAAGGCCCCGAGGTCGTCGCGGTCGCCCAGGGCGTCCTCGACGGGCCGGACTCGGGCCTGCAGCACTACCTCGACGTCGAGCTGCCGAAGGCGCGGGCGCGTGACGCGTTCACGGCGGCGCACGTCACCAAGGTGAACGCCATGGTCGCCGAAGCGACGGCCCTGGTCTCCTGACCGCACGGCGAAGGTTGTCGGTGGTGCCCGGTACCCTCGCGAGGTGGCTCTCGCGCTGTACCGCAAGTACCGTCCGGCGACCTTCGCCGAGGTCGTCGGTCAGGAGCATGTGACCGAACCCCTCCGCACGGCGCTGTCCGCCGGGCGGATCAACCACGCCTACCTGTTCTCGGGCCCGCGCGGCTGCGGCAAGACGTCCAGCGCGCGCATCATGGCGCGTTCGCTGAACTGCGCCAAGGGCCCGACGCCGGACCCGTGCGGCGAGTGCAACTCGTGCCGCGCGCTGGCGCCCGAGGGGCCGGGCAGCGTCGACGTCACGGAGCTCGACGCGGCGAGCCACGGTGGTGTCGACGACGCCCGCGAGCTGCGGGACAAGGCGTTCTACGCGCCGGCCGAGTCGCGGTACCGCGTGTTCATCATCGACGAGGCGCACATGGTCACCACGCAGGGCTTCAACGCCCTGCTGAAGATCGTGGAAGAGCCGCCGGAACACGTCATCTTCATCTTCGCGACCACCGAGCCGGACAAGGTGCTGACCACCATCCGCTCGCGCACGCACCACTACCCGTTCCGGCTGATCCCGCCGAGCTCGATGCGCAACCTGCTGGAGCGCAACATCGCGGCCGAGGGCGTCGAGGTCGAGCCGGCGGTGTACCCGCTGGTCATCCGCGCGGGCGGCGGCTCGGCGCGTGACACGCAATCGGTGCTCGACCAGCTGCTGGCGGGCGCCGGGCCGGAGGGCGTTTCGTACTCGCGGGCGGTCGCGCTGCTGGGCGTCACCGACGTCGCGCTGATCGACGACATGGTCGACGCGCTGTCGACCGAGGACGCGGCCACGGTGTTCGGCACGGTCGAGAAGCTGACCGAGGCGGGCCACGACCCGCGCCGGTTCGCGACCGACCTGCTCGACCGGCTGCGCGACCTGGTGCTGCTGCGCGCGGTGCCGGACTCCGCGGGCGGGCTGGTGTCCGCGCCGGAGGAGGAGCTGACGCGGATGGTCGCGCAGGCCGAGCGGATCGGCCTGGCCACGCTGTCGCGCTACGCCGACATCGTCCACAATGGACTACTGGAGATGCGGGGCGCGACGTCGCCCCGGCTCGTGCTCGAGCTGTTGTGCGCGCGGATGTTGCTGCCGTCGGTGACCGAGGCGGAGAAGGCACTGCTGGCGCGGATCGAGCGGCTGGAGCGCCGGGCGACGCTGGCGGGCGGCGGAGGCGCGCCGGCGGAGGGTGGCGTGGAGCCGCCGGTGCGTGCGGCGCCCGAGCGTGAGTTTTCGAGGCCTTCGCAGCGCGCGGCGTCGGCGGGACCGGCGCCGGTGGCGGAGCCGGTCAAGCGCCCGGCGGAAGCGGCGGCCGCGCCTGCTGCGGCCCGGCCGGCCGCCTCTGCTCCGGCTGCCTCTGCTCCGGCCGGGCCGGGCGGCTCTGCTCCGGCGGCCGCGCCTGCTGTGGCCGGGCCGGGCGGCTCTGGTCCGGCGGCTGCGACCGCTCCGGCGGCTGCGTCTGCTCCGGCGGCCGCAGCCCAGCCGGCGGTCGCTCCCGCTAGTGCGGCAACCCAAGCGCCGGCGGCGGCGTCGGGCGACGGCTGGGGTGCGGTGCGCACGCCCGGCGGCGGCACCCCCGCCCCGGCGGCCGAGGCCCCTTCGGGCGACGGCTGGGGCGCGGTGCGTGCCCCCGGTGGTGGCACCCCCGCCCCGGCGAGTGCCCCGGAGCCGGAAGCCGCGCCCGCGGCGGCCTCGACGTCGGGCGGGTTGGACGCCGCCGGGATCCGGAACGTCTGGCCGCAGCTGATGACCGCGTTGCGGAAGTTCACCGGCGGCCGCAGCCTCGAAGCCATGCTGACGCAGGCGACGGTCGCGAGCGTCGAGGGCACCGCCGTGACCCTCACCCACAAGTCCGAGCCCCTGGCCCGCCGCCTTTCCGACCAGGACAACGCCCGCAAGATCGCCGGCGCCCTGACCGACGTCCTGGGCGGCGACTGGCAGGTCCGCTGCGTCCACGGCAACGCCCCGGCCGCGCCCGCCGCCCGTCCGCAGCAGGCGGCCCCGGCGCCGGAGCGGTCGTTCACCCGCCAGTCGGCGGCCGCGGCCCCCGCCGCCGAACCGGCGGCCCGCCCCGCGGCCCCGCCGCCCCCGGCGCGCCCCAAGGTCACGACGACCGAGCCGGACATCCCGCTCCCCCCGGAACCCTCCGACGAGGACGACGAGGACCTCTACAACGAGGACGCCAGCCCAGCGCCCCCACCACCCCCGCCCCCGCCGGACAAGGACCCGGACGAGGTGGCCCGCAAGCTCCTTTCCGAGCACCTCGGCGCCCGCCCCCTCGACTGACCCGGGATCGGCCGACCCTCCGGCCACGCCGTGTCGACCCTGCAGTCACGCGTGTCGACGCCCTGATCACGCGTGTCGACCCTCCGCGCACGCAGGCGCCGTGCGGGAAAGGTCGACACGCGTGATCAGGAGGACGGCACGCCGGGTCAGGAGGCCAGATAGGCCTCGATCGCCGCCGCGATGGCTGTGGCGTAGCGCTGGCGGCCGTCCGCGCTGGTCATGCGGGCCGCTTCCGTGGCGTTGCGCATGTTGCCGCACTCCACCAGTGCCGCCGGGCGGGTCGAGAGGTTGAGGCCGGCCAGGTCGGCCCGGGCCGAGAGGCCGTTCGAGCCGATGTAGTTCGCCGCGGTGAAGCCGCTCGTTCGCAGCGTGTCGCGCAGCGTCTGGGCCAGGCGCGTCGACGGCGCTCCCTGCGCCGCGTTCAGCGCGGGTGACGAATACGCCACGTGGAAGCCGTTCGCCCCGGCCGCTTCGGAGCCGTCGGCGTGGATGGAGACGACCGCGTCCGCGTCCGCGTCGTTGCCGATCGCCGCGCGGCGGTCGACGCAGGGGCCGACCCCGGTGTCGTCCTGTCGCGTGTAGACGACCCGGATTCCCTTGTCCGCCAACGCTTTTCCGACCCGCTGGGCGACGTCGAAGGTGAACGCGTGCTCCGGGTAACCCGCGTTGGTCGCGGTGCCGGTCGTGTTGCACGGCTTGGTCTGCCCGCGCCCGGCCGGCACCTGGCGGTTGATCTCCGCCGGGTGGGCGCCGTTCCCGCCGTTGTGCCCGGGATCCAGCACGACCACCTTCCCGGCCGCCACCGGCGACGGCGAAGGCGTAGGCGACGGCGAAGCCGAAGACAGCGGCGCAACCGACGAAGACGGCGAAGCAGTGGTCACCACCGGAGCAGGCGAAGGCGAACCAGCCGGCGGAGCGTCGTCGGAGCAGCCGGTGAGCAGGAGGGCACCGGCCAGCAGCAGGGGAGCAGTCGCGCGTCGCACGGCGACCACGGTGCCACAGCCCGGCACCTCGCGTGGCGCGACTACCCTGGTGGGGACACAGGCGTGCAGAGAGGACCGAGTGCGATCATGGCCCAACCCGGCGGCGGCTTCGACCTTTCCCAGCTGATGCAGCAGGCGCAGCAGATGCAGCAGAAGCTCGTCGAAGCCCAGGAAGAGCTGGCCAACACCGAGGTCACCGGCACCGCCGGTGGCGGACTGGTCACCGCGACCGTCTCCGGTGACAGCCAGCTGAAGAGCCTGCAGATCGACCCGAAGGTGGTCGACCCGGACGACGTCGAGACGCTGTCCGACCTGATCGTCGCGGCGGTCCGCGACGCGTCGGCGAGCGCGCAGAAGCTCACCGAGCAGAAGCTCGGCCCGCTGGCCGGCGGGCTCGGCGGTGGTGGCGGCATGCCGGACCTCGGCAGCCTCGGCTTCGGCGGCTGACGAACTTGTACGAAGGTGTCGTCCAGGACCTGATCGACGAGCTCGGGCGCCTGCCCGGGGTCGGGCCGAAGAGCGCCCAGCGGATCGCGTTCCACCTGCTGGCCACCGACCCGGCCGACATCGCGCGGCTGCAGGACGTGCTCGGCAAGGTCAAGGAGGGCGTGCAGTTCTGCGAGATCTGCGGCAACGTCTCCGAGCACCCGACCTGCCGCATCTGCCGCGACGAGCGCCGCGACCTCACGGTCATCTGCGTGGTCGAGGAGCCGAAGGACGTCCTGGCGGTCGAGCGCACGCGCGAGTTCAAGGGCCGCTACCACGTCCTGGGCGGCGCGCTCGACCCGCTGTCGGGCATCGGCCCGGAGCAGCTGCGGATGCGCGAGCTGCTCAAGCGCATCGGCGAGGCGGACATCAAGGAGATCATCATCGCCACCGACCCCAACACCGAGGGCGAGGCGACGGCGACGTACCTGGTGCGCATGCTGCGCGACTTCCCGGGCCTGAGCGTGACGCGGCTGGCGTCGGGCCTCCCGATGGGCGGTGACCTGGAGTTCGCCGACGAGCTGACGCTGGGCCGCGCGCTGTCGGGCCGCCGGGTGCTCTGACGGCACCGGCGGGCTGGAGAGGGCGGCCCTCTCCAGCCCACCCGAGGCGTTACTGCCCCCAGGTTTCGACGTCGGGGGCGGCCATTTCGGTGTTCCAGTACCAGTGCGTCAGCGTGCCGTCGCCGGAGCGGCCGTAGACGTTCTCCTGGGTCGGGGTGGCGAAGCCGGCCGGGTCGGAGCCGAGGTTCCCGCCCCAGTCGTCGTGGCGCGGCTCGTTGTCGACCGGCGTCCAGTACCAGTGGCCCAGCGTGTTCTCCGGCGTGCGGGCGAAGACGTGCTGCTGGTCGTTCCAGACGTAGGCGACAGGGTCGCCCTGCAGCGGCGCGCCGAGCGGTTCCTCGACGACCCCGCTGTCGAACGTCCAGTAGAAGTGCTTCAGCGTCCCGTCGGTGCCGCGGGCGAAGACGTGCTGCTGGTCTTCGAAGGCGTAGCCGGCCGGGTCGCCGGCGAGGGTCGTGCCGCCCCACACGGTGTAGTTCGGCTCGTTGTCGGTGGTCTGCCACCACCAGTGCCCGAGGTGCCCGTCCGGGGTGCGGCCGAAGACGTGCTGCTGGTCGCCCCACACGTAGGCCACCGGGTCACCGGCCACGGACTGGGCCAGGTTCTCCTCGATGAGATCGGGTTCCCCGGGCGCCCAGTAGAGGTGCTTCAGCTTGCCGTCGGTTCCCCGCGCGAAGGCGTGCAGCTGGCCGCCGAAGGCGTACCCGGTCGGGTTGCCGGCGATGTCGGACGCGGCCACCTCGAACGTCGGGTCGGCGTCGGTCGGGTTCCAGAACCAGTGCCCCAGCCGGTTGCCGGTCAGCAGGGCGAAGACGTGCTGCTGGTCCCCGGCCACGTACGCGACCGGCTCACCCGCGAGCTCCGCCGGGTAGGACTCGGACTCGATGGCTTCGCCGGTGTTGTACGAGTGCAGCAGCGCCCCGTCCGCCCCCTTCGAGAACATGTGCTCCTGGTTGCCGTAGCGGTAGGACGCCGAAGCCGCGATGCCCTCGTCACCGGGCATCGCGCCCGGCTGGGTGCCCGAGTCGAACCGGTACAGGTCGTAGCTGTCCATCAGGCCGATGACCTTGGCGGCGTAGTCCGGGTCGGTCGCGTAGGGGTGGGCCACCGCGGTGATGAACGCCCGCGGGTCGTGGCGGTAGGGCAGGGCGTGGTCGTACAGCCCGCTCGTGGTGAGCAGCCGCGCGTAGTCGCGGAACGAGTCCTCCATCGACGCGTACACCCGGAACCACGCGGTCACGGTGTGGCAGCCCGGCGTGCACTCGGTGGTGTCGTAGGCGTGGCAGCCGACGGCGATCGGGCCGGGGCTGCCCGCGTCCACGCACTTGAAGCCGAAGTAGTTCCGGTCGTTCGCGGACAACCCGCTGCGGCCCCAGTTCGACTCCAGGATCGCCTGCCCGACCGTGGTCGAGGCGGGGATGTCGTAGTCGTCGCGGACGCGCTGGGCGGCGGGACCGGCGACGGCGACGAAGTCCTCCTGGTAGCTGCCCGGTGCCGCGGACTCGGCCGCGGATCTCTGCTGCTCCTGCAGGGGCGCGCTGGCCCCGGGCTCGGGCTTGGGCGGTGGTGCGGCGAGCGCGGGCGAGATCGTCGTCAGCGTGCCCAGCAGCACGCCGACGCCGACGGTGGTGAGCCACAGTTTGCCGGTCTTCATCAGTCCTCCCGAGGTCGGTGCTGGTCACAGCCTCGGGGCCGCGCCTGTAGATCGGCACCAAACGATCTGTAAACCCGCCGATCGGGTTCTGGAGGCGTTTTGGGGCGGACTTGGAGGGCGGCGCCGCAAGCTGTCCTCGGCTCCACCGCGGAGCCCTTCGAGGGAGGGCAGATGAACATCAAGAGGACCGGAGCCCTGGTGGCGCTGCTGGTCGCGCTCACCAGCGCCGGGACCACCCCGGCCGGCGCGTCCGGTGCGGTCGTCACCGGCGGCGTCGACGCACCCCAGGGAGCGCCGGGGAAGTCCCTGCGGGCGGCTTCCAACGAGGCGATCACGCGGTCGGAGGTGCTGACCAGAGCCCAGTCCTGGCTGCGCGACCGGGTGCCCTACAACCAGGGCCGGAGCTGGACGAACGAGTACGGCACGTACCGCCAGGACTGCTCCGGCTACGTGTCGATGGCCTGGCACCTCGACAGCAGCTACGTCACCTGGACGCTGCCGCCGCTGATGGACGTCATCGGCTGGGGCGACCTCAAGCCGGGTGACGCGCTGTGGAAGGACACCAACCACGTCGACGGGCACATCGCCCTGTTCATCCGCTGGGCGGACGACGCGCACACGATGCCGGTCGTGTGGGAGGAGTACAGCGAGCCCTTCACCGCCGAGGAACGGACCTGGTCGTCGAGCTGGGCCCGGAACTTCACGCCCATGCGGTACCGCAACATCGTCGACGACGCCGGCCCCGCACTCGGCGACGAGGGCATCGCGGCTTCGGCGTCCTACCGCTACGGCCACCAGGAGCACATGTTCTCCAAGGGAGCCGACGGGGCGTTGCTGCACTCGTACAACACCGGCGAGGCCATCGAGTCCGAGTCGTTCCCCGCGGAGCTGGCCGGCGAGCCGGTGGCGTACGTGGCCGGGGACCAGCAGCACGTGTTCGGCAGGCTGGCCGACAACACGATCGGCCACTGGTACTGGTACCCGACCGACGACCAGCCGCACTTCGAGCAGTGGGGCGCCGACGACATCGCGGGCAACCCGACCGGGTACGCCTTCGGTGACCAGCAGCACGTCTACGCCCGGGGCACCGACGGCAAGCTGAAGCACCTCTACTGGACGCCGGACACCGGCGTGGTCGAGGAGACGCAGAGCCAGGACGTCGTGGGTGACCCGGTGGCCTACGTGTGGGGCGACCAGCAGCACGTCTTCGGCCGCACCCCGGCGGGCGAGCTCGGGCACTGGTACTGGACGCCGTCGGACAACGACCCCAACTACGTCTCGTGGGGCGGCCGGCTGGCCGGTGACCCGGCCGGGTACGCCTTCGGCGACCAGCAGCACGTCTTCGCGCGCGACACCGGCGGCAAGCTCGTGCACTTCTACTGGGCGGTCGGCGAGGACGTGACCGTGGAACCGCTCGGTGCCGACATCGCGGGCGACCCGATCGCCTACGTCTGGAACGACCAGCAGCACGTCTTCGCCCGCACACCGGGCAACGAGCTCGGCCACTGGTGGTGGACCCCGGCGGACAACGCGCCGCAGTACGTGAGCTGGGGCGGTGACCTGGCCACCGATCCGACCGGGTTCGCCACGGCGACGCAGCAGAACGTCTACGGCCGGGCTGCCGACGGCACCCTCGCACACTGGTACTGGAACACCGAGATGGCCGCGCCCGACCACGAAACCTGGGGGCAGTGATGATGGAGAAATTGCGCCGCGCGGTCGTTCTGCCTGCCGTCGCGCTCATCCTCGGCACGACGGTCCTGAGTGGACAGGCGGCCGCCGAACCCGGCACCACCACCCTGAGCTTCGTCGCGCACCAGGACGACGACCTGCTGTTCATGAACCCGGACATCGCCTCGGACATCCAGGCCGGCTACGCCGTGTGGGTCGCCTACCTGACCGCCGGTGAACTGCCCTGCCGGGGCGATGGCCCGTGCGGCATCGACTACGCCGAGCAGCGGGTCCAGGGGGAGCACGCCGCCTACGCGCGGGCGGCCGGGGTCGCGAACTCCTGGACCTACGAGGAGATGTGGTTCGACGGGCACCCCCTCGCCGTCGACCACCTCGACGGTACCGACGTGCACCTCGTGTTCACCTACATCCACGAAGCCGCCGGTCCCGAGGACGACTGCGGTGACCTCTACCGGATGCTGCACGACGACGCGTACGAGGCCGAACCGATCGACGGGCGCCCGGCGTACACGAAGGACTCCTTCGTCGGCATGCTCAACGCGGTGATCGGCCAGGTCCGGCCCGACTACATCCGGACGGAGAGCACCATCGGCCACCGCGAGGGCGACCACATCGACCACACGTCGGCGGCGATCCTCGCGGCGGACGCGGACGTCGACGGCGCCGGGAACACCTGGATCCGCCGCGACGAGTACACCGGGTACGCCATCGCGGGCCTGCCCGACAACGTCTTCGGGTACTGGCGGGACGAAAAGCAGGCGATCTGGAACGCGTACAAGCCGTTCGACTACAAGATCGAGCCATGGACGTGGGACGACGTGATGGGTAAGCAGTACCGCCCCGACGGCCGGATCTTCTGGCCCGGCACCGCCTGGGTGCCGCCGGGCGACTTCGAAGCCCGCTGCTGAGGACGTCGCCGGCCGAGGCTCACGAGCCGGGTAGGTCCTCGGCCGGCTGGCGGCGTGGTGCCGGGAGGCGCGGTTCCCGCGCTTCCCGGCTCCCGCACGTCACGAACAGCGCCTGCGCCTCCGCGTGCGTGCGGCCGGCTTCCTCGGGCAGGCCCAGGCAATCCAGGACGACCGCGAGGTCCCGCAGCGTGCGGGCCCGCCACAACGGGACAGCCAGCGCGTCGCACCAGGTCAGTGCGTGTTCCAGCCGCCGCCGCGCCGCGTCGGGCCGGTGGCGGGCGAGCTCCAGTTCGCCGAGCGTGCGCAGCATCAGCGCCTGGCCGAACCCGTCCTGCATGCCGTGGCACGTCTCCAGCGCCTCGGTCAGCACCGCGTGCACCTGGTCCCACGGCCGGTTCCCGCGTCTGATGTGGACCTTCGCCAGCGACTGCGCCGCATACGCGGACATCAGCCGGTCGCCCTTGCCCCGCAACATCTCCAGCGCCTCCGCGCACCGCCGTTCCGCAGCGGCCAGCCGCCCGGCCGCGCGGTGGGTGATCCCGATCGACCGCACCACCAGCGCGACCCCGTGCTCGTCCGGCAGCGAGCGGTAGCCCGCGAGCGCGGCGTCGTAGTCGACGAGCGACTCGTCCAGCCTGCCGAGCTCGGTGAGCACCATGCCCCGCCAGTGCCGGGCCTGCGCCGAGGTCGTCACGTCGTCCGCCGCGGCGAGCGCGGGAAGGACGCCGTCGAGCAGGTCGAGGGCTTCGGCGAGCTTCCCCTGCTCCCGGTGGACCCCGGACAGCAGCACGCGCACGGTCGACTCGCCCACCGGGTCGGCGATTCCGGCGTAGGCGTCCAGCGCTTCCCGGTAGTAGTCGGCGGCTTCGTCGTAGCGGTCCTGTTCCGCGCGCAGCAGGCCGAGCCCGGACAGCAGGAGCCCCTGTCCGCAGAGGTCGTCCGCCCGCCGGGCGGCGGCCAGCGCCGCGGTGTGCGTGCGCCACCAGTGGTGGAAGTGGTTCTCCACGGCGAACGACGACGCGCACAGCGTGGTCGCCAGCCGGACCGCGGCGTCGGCGAGGCCGAGCGCGCCCGCCCGCTCGACCACGTGCACCAGCGCCGTCTGCTCGGTGTCGAACCAGGCCCGCGGGTCGCCCAGCGCGGCCGTGGGCACCCGGCCGGGCACCCGGCCGGCGGCGCGCTTGTGGAGCGCGCGCATGGGCGACCCGCCGGACGCCCACTCGACCAGCCGCTGCCACTCCGCGGTGGCCCGTTCCACCGCGGCCCGGAGGACGTCGTGGTCCTCCTCGGCTTCCGCGCGCTCCCACGCGAAGACCCGGGTGAGGTCGTGCAGCCGGTACCGGGTGGGTGCGGTGTCCTCCGTGCTCACGACGTCCAGCAGCTGGGCCCGCACCAGCGCCTCGACGACGTCCTCGGCGTCGTCCGGCGAGACCTCCAGCAGCGGGGACACCAGCCAGGCCGCGAAATCGGGCACGCCGAGCCAGCCGAGCCGGCGCAGCGCGGTGCGCTGGGGCTCGTCGAGGCTGTGGTAGCTCAGCGCCAGGCTGCCGCGGACCTCGAGGTCGCCGATCGCCAGCTCGTTGAGCGACTTCCGCTGCTCCTGCAGCCGGGACACCAGGCGGGACGGCGGCCAGTCCGGGCGCGCGGCCAGCCGGGCACCGGCGATCCGCACGGCAAGGGGCAGGTTCCCGCACAGGTGCACCAGCAGCCGGGCCTGCTCGGGTTCGCGCGCCAGCCGTTCGAGGCCCACGATCCGGGCCAGCAGCGCGAGGCAGTCGTCGTCGCCGAGCACGCCGAGGCCGAGGTGCTCCGCGGCTTCGAGGGCGGCGGGCCGGACGCGGCTGGTGATGACGCACAGGCAGTCCGGCCCGCTCGGCAGCAGCGGCCGCACCTGGCGTTCGCCCGCCGCGTCGTCGAGCACGACCAGCAGCCGGCGCCGGGCGGTCACCATCCGGTACAGCTCGACCCGCTCGTCCAGCTCCGCCGGGAGTTCGGCGTCCGGGACGCCGAGCGCGCGCAGGAACCGGCCGAGCACCGCGACCGGCTCGACCGGCGTCTCCCGCGCGCCACGCAGGTCGACGTACAGCTGGCCGTCCGGGAACCGGGGCCGCAGCCGGTGGGCCGCGTGCACGGCCAGTGAGCTCTTGCCCGACCCGGGTTTCCCCGAGACGGCGACGATCCGGGCCGCCGTCCCGGTGAGCTTCCCCGCCTCGGTGCCGCGGCCGGTGAAGTCGGTGATGTCGGGCGGGAGCAGGCACGGGCCGGCGACGGGTTCGGGCTCCGGTTCCGCCGCGGCGACGGCCGCCGGGTTCCCGTCCCCGCGCAGCATCCGCTCGTGCCGGGCCCGCAGCTCCGGGCCTGGTTCGACGCCGAGCTCCTCGACCAGCAGCCGGCGTCCGTCCCGGTAGACGCCGAGGGCGTCGGCCTGCCGGCCGGCCGACCACAGCGCGGTCATCAGCTGGCCGCGCAGCCGCTCGCGCAACGGGTGCTCGGCCACCAGGGTGCGCAGGTCGTCGACCAGGGCTGCCCCGCGGCCCAACGCGATCTCCGCCTCGAAGACGTCTTCGGTGACCGCGAGCCGGAGGTCCGTCAGCCGCGCCGACTCGGCGTCGGCGAAGGCCGTCTTCAGGCCGCTCAAGGCCGGTCCCTGCCAGTGGGCGAGCGCGGCCCGGCCCGTGCGTGCGGCGGTTTCGTGGTCACCGGCCGCCGCCGCGGCCGCGGACTGCTTCGCCAGCCGGGTGAACTCCTGGTAGTCGAGCGTGCAGCCGGTCAGGTCGATCCGGTAGCCCGGCGGCTCGGTGACGATCGAGCCGGCGCCGGGCCCACAGGCCCGCCGGAGCGCGGAGACGTAGGTGTGCAGCAGGGCCGGCGCGCTCTCCGGCGGGTGGTCGTCCCAGATGACGGCGATCAGCCGGGACACCGGGAGCACCCGGCCCTCGGCGAGCAGGAGCGCGGCCAGCAGCGCGCGCGGCTTCGGACCGCCCAGCGCGACGGCGTCCGCACCGCGCTGAGCCCCGACAGCACCAAGTACCCGAAACAGCACAAGCCCCCCATACCGCCGTGCCGACCTCGTCGAGAGGCTAACCAGCGGTCCGGTGGGCGCGCAAGAATCCGGCTGCTCGCAGCCGAGCAGCCGGGCCCGGGTGGTGCGTCAGCAGTAGCCGAGCTGCGCCAGCGTGTCGACGACGATCTCGGACGGGTGGTACTTGTCCATCCAGGACTCGCCGCGCCGGTTCTGGTACGTGTCGAGGAAGTTCTGCAGCTTGTCGCCGCGCATCTCGGTCAGCACGACCGTCTCGCCGAGGTGCTGCGGCGTCTCGGTGCGCTCGCGGTGCACCGCGCACGGCAGGCCGAGGTAGTAGCACTCCGCCGAAAGACCACCCGAATCGGTGACGACGTACTCGGCGCGCGCCACCAGCGGCAGGAACTTCAGGTACCGCATCTTCGGCTGGACGATGAACTGGTCGTCGAAGATGTTCCCGATGCCCAGCGCGCGGATCTTCTCGCGCTCCGGCGCGCCGGCCATGTACAGGATCGGCATCTTGCGGCTCTGCTCGCGCAGGATTTCGAGCGCCTCGCGGTACTTGTCCGGGCGCGAAACCAGCTCGAAGCGGTGCAGCGTGGCCAGGCCGAACTTCTCCGGCAGGTTCGGCACGTCCAGCGGGCCGTTGATGGCGAGGCGCATCGCGTCGATCGCGGTGTTCGCCTCGGTGTCGACGACCACCCCGCGGGCGTGGCGCAGGTTGTTCACCTCGCGGATGCTCGGCGCGAAGTGGATGTCGACGATCTTCGCCGCGATCTTGCGGTTCAGCTCCTCCGGCAGCGGCGAGAGGATGCTGCCCGACCGCGCACCCGCCTCGACGTGGCCGACGCGGGACTTGAGGATCCGCTTGCCGATCAGCGAGCCGTAGGGCGTGGTGAACGTGTCGCCGTGCACCAGCACCAGCGGGGGACGGCCGTCCTCGGTCAGCGCGGCGCGCAGCTCGTGGCGGCGGCTCCACGCCGTCCGCAGCACCTGCGCGGCCCAGCCGGGCACCTGCGCCGGCGACTCGAGGTTGTGGGCCTTGTCCTCCGGCACCAGCCAGACGTCCGGCGCCGGCATGTTCAGGTCCGCCAGAACGTCCGCGACCTCGTCGACGTGCTGGGCGGTGAACCAGATCTTCGGCCGCATCCCGCGCTCGCGGATCCCGTGGTAGACGGGCGCGATCTTGATCAGTTCCGCGGTGGTGCCGAGAATGAAGGAAATCACCAGAGGAGCCCATTTCAGGTCGGGTGCGGTGGCGTAAGGATACTGGCCGACCCGGCGCACGGGCCGCCGGGTAGCCTCGGCCCGGTGAGTGCGAACCCGCTCCTCCCCTCGCTCAGCGTCGTGATCCCGGTCTACAACGAGCAGGACTGGATCGAACGCAGTGTCGGCGCGCTGCTCGCTTCGGCATCGGCCGCGAGCTGGCCGATCGAGGTCGTCGTGGTCGACGACGGCAGCACCGACGCCACGCCGTCCCGGCTCGACGACCTGCGCGAACGCCACGGCATCACCGTCCTGAGCCAGGCCAACTCCGGCCGGTTCGAGGCGCGGCGGGCCGGCATCGCCAAGTCGTCCGGCGAGTGGGTCGCGCTGCTCGACAGCCGCGTCATCGTCGACGAGCACACCCTGACGTTCCTGCGCGACCAGCTCGTGGAGCACCCCGAGCGCGCGGTCTGGAACGGCCACATCAACGTCGCGTCCGAGCACAACCCGTACGCCGGCTTCATGGCCGGCCTGGTCAAGGTGCCCTGGCGCAAGTACTGCGCGAACCCGCGGCTGATGTCGTACGGCATCGAGGAGTTCGACGTCTACCCGAAGGGCACGACGTTCTTCTGCGCCCGCCGCGGCCTGCTCGAGGGCTCGGTGACGGCGTTCGCGTCGCTGTTCGACGACCTCCGCTTCGCCAGCGACGACACCCGCATGCTGCGCTGGATCGCCGAGCGCGAGCGGATCTGGCTGGCCCCGGAGCTGTCGGCGACCTACAACGGGCGTGACTCGTTCAAGAAGTTCACGCAGCAGGCGTACTTCCGCGGCACGACCTACGTGGACTCCTACATCGCTTCGCCGGGCCCGGCCCGCAACGCCCTGTTCGGCGCGCTCGCGGCCGGCGTCATCGGCCTGGTCTTCGCGGCGAAGAAGCCGAAGACGACGCTGGCCGCGGGGGTGCTCGGCGCGGTCGCGGCGGGCGAGGTCGTCAAGAAGTGCGGCGCGACCGGCCCCGAGGCCCGCGCGGTCACCAAGCTGCTGCCGGTGTTCGCCGGCGGGTTCGGCGCCGGTGTCCTGCGTGGCCTGGCGATGGCCGTGCGCGCCCAGCTCCGCCGCCGATGAGCACCGAAGTGGACACGCCGGCCGCCGCGCGCAGCGGGCGCACGACCGCGGGCAGCCTCGGCGGTTCGCTGATCGTGTCCATCGGCCTCGGCTACCTGTTGACGGTCGCCTGCCAGCGGCTGCTGCCGCCGCAGGAGTACGCGGTCTTCGTGACGTTCTGGGGCCTGGTGATGGGCCTCGGCAGCACGCTTTCGCCGCTGGAGCAGGAGCTCTCGCGCCAGTCGGCGGTCGCCGCGCTGGCGGGGGGCAAGGCGGGGCGTCCGGCGCTGCGGGCGGTCGCGGTGGGCGTGGTCGTCGCGGCCGCGTTCTCGCTCGCGCTGCTGATCCCGCCGATCAACGACAAGCTGTTCCACGGCGAGTGGTCCCTGGCGGTGATCGTGCTGGCCGGCGGCGTCGCCTTCGCCTGCCAGTTCGGCACACGCGGGTTGCTGATCGGGCAGCACAAGGTGAAGGCGTTTTCGCTGCTGGTGGTCGCCGAACCGGCGGTGCGGGCGCTGATCCTGGGTGTTCTGTTCGTCTCGGTGGCGTACAACGTCGTCTCGCTGGCGATCGCGGTGGCGGCGGGCTCGTTCGCCTGGCTGCTGTTCGCGCGTCCCGCTCGTCAGCTGCTGGACTTCCAGGTCGAGGGCGACGGCTGGGGCGTGACCTCCCGCCGGATGGGCATGCTCCTGGTCGGCGCGGCTCTGACGGCGGCGGTGATCACGGGCTACCCGGCCCTGGTCGGCCTCCTGGCCCCGGGCGGCGATGGCGACCGGGTGGGTTCGCTGTTCGCGGCCCTGGTCATCGCGCGGTTGCCGCTGACGCTGATCGGGCCGGTCCAGTCCCTGGCGGTCCCGTTCGTGGTCCGGCTGTCGGTGACACCGGAGGGCCGCCACCGCTTGCGCCGTGTCCTGGCCCTCGGCGCGGCGGGCTCGCTGGTCTTGGCGGCACTGGGTGCCCTGGTGGGGCTGTGGCTGGGCCCCTGGGCGGTCCGGTTCGTAAGCGGCCCGAAGTACGACATCGACGGCTGGTCGGTGGCAGGGCTGGTGTGGTCATCGGTGCTGCTGGTACCGATGCAGCTGCTCACGGCGGTGCTGGTGGCGCGCACCCAGGCGAAGCTGGTGCTGGCGACCTGGGCGGCGGTGACCGGCACGGCGTCGCTGGTGCTGCTGTTCCTGCCGGGTGACACAGTGTTCCGCGCGGTGGTGGCCCTGGCGGTGGCCCCGACGCTGGGGCTGGCGGTGGTCCTGGCGTTCGTGCTGCGGCGGGCACCGGAGCCGGTCGAGTCCGACGCCGGCTGAGGTTCCCTTCCGCAGTTGTCGTGAGTGGTAAGGCGGGTTAGAACCCGCCTTACCAC
>NZ_JBSGJD010000056.1:0-42069 GCF_053605405.1 Amycolatopsis sp. NPDC003861 | reverse complement strand
CGCACCGAACGCCACATTGGGGCGCTTGGGCCGGCGCTGGGATTGGGGCGCGACACTAGGGCGTTTCCCCGGCGGGTGGCTCGGCGGCGGCGGGCGCGTCGAGGCCGGCGATGCCGAGGACGCGGTCGTCGGTGTTGCGCTGGGCGTCCCGCTTCTCCAGCGCGGCGACGGCCTCCTGGTATTCGCCGAGGATGCGCTTCTGGAGGGCGAACATCTCGCGTTCCTCGGCGGGTTCGGCGTGGTCGTAGCCGAGGAGGTGGAGCACGCCGTGCACGGTGAGCAGGTGCAGCTCGTCGATCAGGGCGTGGCCCGCGGTCTTGGCCTGGTCCTTGGCGAAGGCCGGGCAGAGCACGATGTCCCCGAGCAGGGCCGGTGACGCGTCGGGCGCGTCGGGGCGGCGGGAGGAGTCGAGCTCGTCCATCGGGAAGGCCATGACGTCGGTGGGGCCGGGGAGGTCCATCCAGCGTTCGTGCAAGTCTTCCATGACGTCGAGGGTGACGAGGAGGATGGACAGCTCGGCGAGCGGGCTGACCTCCATCTTGTCGAGGGCGTAGCGGGCGGCGGAAACGATGGACGTCTCGTCGACGTCGACGCCGGACTCGTTGGCGATTTCGATGCTCAACGCCGGTTGCCCTTCCAGCCGTCGTTCTGCTGGGCGTCCTGCACGGCCTGCCACTTCTCGTAGGCGTCGACGATGCTCGCGACGAGCCGGTGCCGGACGACGTCCTGGCTGGTCAGTTCGGCGAAGTGGAGGTCCTCGACGCCGGTGAGGATGTCGCGGACGACGCGCAGGCCGCTGCGCTGCCCGCTGGGCAGGTCGACCTGGGTGATGTCGCCGGTGACGACGATCTTGGACCCGAAGCCGAGCCGGGTGAGGAACATCTTCATCTGCTCGGGCGTGGTGTTCTGGGCCTCGTCGAGGATGATGAAGGCGTCGTTGAGCGTGCGACCGCGCATGTAGGCCAGTGGCGCGATTTCGATCGTGCCGGCCTGCATGAGCCGCGGGATCGACTCCGGTTCGACCATGTCGTGCAGCGCGTCGTAGAGGGGCCGCAGGTAGGGGTCGATCTTCTCGTTCAGGGTGCCGGGCAGGTAGCCGAGGCGTTCGCCGGCTTCGACGGCCGGGCGGGTCAGCACGATGCGGGTGACCTGCTTGGCCTGGAGGGCCTGGACGGCTTTCGCCATGGCGAGGTAGGTCTTGCCGGTGCCGGCGGGGCCGATGCCGAAGACGACGGTGTGCTTGTCGATGGCGTCGACGTACCGCTTCTGGTTCAGCGTCTTGGGGCGGATGGTCTTGCCGCGCCGGGAGACGATGTTGAGGCTGAGGACCTCGGCGGGCGAGGCGTCTCCGGTGGAGAGCATGCCGATGGTGCGGCGGACGGTGTCGGGGCCGACCTGCTGGCCGCCGGTGGCGAGCTGGACGAGTTCGGCGAAGACGCGTTCGGCGAACGCGACGTCGGCGGGTGTCCCGGTCAGGGTGACTTCGTTGCCGCGGACGTGCACGTCGGCGGCGAGGAGTTCCTCGGCGACCCGGAGGTTCTCGTCGCGGGAGCCGAGCAGGCTCAGGGCGGCGGCGTCGGGGATGGGAAACCGGGATTGCGCGGCCTGGACGGCGGCATCCTCGGTCTTGGCGACGTCTCCGGGGACGTCGGGTCGGGCGGCACCACCCGGTACGGTTCCGGCCACGTGGCCTCAGGCCTGCTTTCTCGGTGAGGGAGAACGGACCCCACCGATGCTACTGGCACCCACCGATCGGACGCAGGCCGGTTTCCCTAGTCCTGGTCCGGGGCCCCGAACAGCCCGAGCGGTTCGCCGCCCAGGACGTGGGCGTGCACGTGGAAGACGGTCTGCCCGGCATCCTCATCGGTGTTGAAGACAACCCGGTAGCCGCTCTCGACGATGCCCTCGAGCTCGGCAACCTTACGGGCGGTGGCAACAACATCACTCAGCAACTGAGCATCCCCGGCGGCAAGCTCGGCAAGGTTCCGGTACCGCTTCCGAGGAACGACGAGCACATGAACCCGAGCCTGCGGCCGAATGTCCCGAAAGGCAAAGGTGCTCGCATCCTGATAGACGACATCGGCCGGGATCTCCCCGCCAATGATCCGCTCAAACAGCGTCTCAGCCTCAGTTCCGCTCATGAGAGCACCCTATAGACCCAACACCGATCCACACGAGCGAGAAGGCCGAAGGCCGCCGAGCCAGCAACACGCCCAGCACAACACAACCACCCACCCAACTAGCGGGGGGTCCGGGGGCTTGCCCCCGGCTGGGGGTCTGGGGGTTTGACCCCCAGAGAAGAGGACGAAGCCAAAGCCGCGGCTCGACGGCGAGCGAAGCGAGCAAGGAGATGCCGCGGCGGCGGTGAAGCCTGGGGGTCGCCTCACCGCGGCCGCGGCGGCCGCCGGACCGAGGGGGGAGGTGCCCGGCGGAGTCTTTCTTCCCAGTGCGCACCGAGCCGATGGTCGGTGCGTTAGTAAATGAGAGTAACGGGTCGGAGCGTGATCGCGCCATAACTGGGCGCAAAAATATGGCGTCGATTTTCGCCGTGGGCTACTGCCAACGGGTGGTGAGGGCGCCGAGGGCTCCCAGTGCCACGGCGGCCGCGGTGGAGGTGCGCAGGACCGTCGTTCCCAGCCGTACCGCGCGGGCGCCGGCTTCGCGCAGCGCGGCGAGTTCCTCGTCCGTGATCCCGCCCTCGGGTCCCACGATCAGCAACACGTCTCCCGCGTCGGGGAGCGGCAGGTCGGCGAGCCGGTCGGGGACGTCCGACTCCAGGACGATGGCCAGCGACATGGTGGCCACGAGCCCGGCCAGCTCCCCGGTGGTCACCGGCTCGGTGACGTCCGGCACGTGCGCCCGCCGCGCCTGTTTCGCCGCTGCCCGGGCCGTCGCCCGCCACCGCGCGAGCGCCTTCTCCCCGCGCGCCCCGTCCTCCCACTTCGCGACGCTCCGCGAAGCCCGCCACGGGACGATCGCGTCGACCCCGGCTTCGGTGGCGAGCTCGACCGCGAGCTCCCCGCGATCGCCCTTGGCCAGTGCCTGTGCGACCAGGACGCGCAGTGCGGGCGGCTTCTCGGTCCAGTGTTGCTCGACCGTCAGCGTCACCTGGGCGTCGCGTCCCGCCTGGACGCTCTCGACGACGCAGCGGGCCATCGCGCCGGCGCCGTCGGAGAGGATCAGCCGTTCGCCCACGCGCAGGCGGCGGACGGTTGCCGCGTGCCGGGCTTCCTCGCCGTCGAGGACCGTGCGGCCCGAGGCCGGGACCGAGGCGGCGAGGAAGACCGGCAGGGTGGTGTCGGGCACGGCTCAGCGGTGGTTCTTGGCGCGGAGCTTGGAGAACAGCCCGCCGTGCTTGGTGCCGTTGGAGGCCAGCGTCGGTACTTCTTCGCCGCGCTGCTGGGCCAGCTCGACCAAGAGGTCGCGCTGGGCCTCGTCGAGCTTGGTGGGGACCACGACGTCGATGTGGACGTGCAGGTCGCCGCGGCCGTCGACGCGGCCGGAGGACCGCAGTCGCGGCATGCCCTTGCCGGTGAGGACGATTTCGGCGTTGGGCTGGGTGCCCGGTTCGACGTCGAGTTCGTAGTCGCCGTCGACCAGGGTCGAGATGGGCACGGTGGCGCCGAGGGCGGCCGTGGTCATCGGGATGCGGAAGTTGCAGTGCAGGTCGTGGCCCTGCCGGACGAAGACCTCGTGCGGGGTCTCGTCGATCTCGACGTACAGGTCGCCGGCCGGGCCGCCGCCGGGGCCGACTTCGCCCTGGCCGGAGAGCCGGATGCGCATGCCGTCGCCGACGCCCGGCGGGATCTTGGCGGTGACGTTGCGGCGGGCGCGGATGCGGCCGTCGCCGCCGCACTGGCGGCAGGGGTCGGGGATGACCTCGCCGAAGCCGCGGCAGACCGGGCAGGGGCGGGCGGTGACGACCTGGCCGAGGAACGACCGCTGGACGGACTGGACCTCGCCGGCGCCGCCGCAGGTGTCGCAGGTCTTGACCGAGGTGCCTTCGCTGGTGCCGGCGCCGCGGCAGAGGTCGCAGACGATGGCCGTGTCGACGGCGATTTCCTTGTCGACGCCGGTGGCGCACTCCTCGAGGGTGAGGCCGAGCCGGATCAGCGCGTCGGAGCCGGGCTGGACGCGGCTGCGGGGGCCGCGCCCTCGCCCGCCGCCTCCGCCGGCCGCGCCGAAGAAGGCGTCCATGATGTCGCCGAGGCCGCCGAAGCCGGCGAACGGGTCGCCGCCGCCTCCGCCGCGCGCGCCGCCGTCCATCGGGTCGCCGCCGAGGTCGACGATCTTGCGCTTCTGCGGGTCGGACAGCACCTCGTAGGCCGTCGTGACCTCGCCGAACTTGTGCTGCGCGTCTTCCGACGGGTTGACGTCGGGGTGCAGCTCCCGGGCCAGCTTCCGGTACGCGCGCTTGATCTCCTGATCGCTCGCGTTCTTGGCCACCCCGAGGATGCCGTAGTAGTCCCTCGCCACCGTCTCTGCTTCTCCTTCTGCTCTGCCCGGCTCAGCGGCCGGCCAGGATCTGCCCCACGTAGTTGGCGACCGCCCGCACCGCGGCGATCGTGCCGGGGTAGTCCATCCGGGTCGGGCCGACCACCCCCATGCCGCCGAGCACCACGTCGTCGCGGCCGTAGCCGATCGAGACGACCGAGGTGCTGCGCATCTGCTCGTCTTCATTTTCCTCACCGATGCGCACCGTGATCGCACCGGGGTTGCGCGCGGCGGCCAGGAGCTTGAGGACGACGACCTGTTCCTCGAGCGCTTCGAGGACCTGCCGCAGCGAGCCCGGGAAGTCGGCGACGTTGCGCGTCAGGTTGGCGGTGCCGCCGAGCACCAGGCGTTCCTCCGGGTGTTCGGCCAGCGATTCGACCAGCACGGTGGTGATCCGGATGAGCGCGTCGCGCAGCTCGCCGGGCGACTTGTCGGGCAGTTCGGCGACGCGCGCGGCGGCGTCGTTGAGCCGCCGTCCGGACATCTCGGCGTTGAGCACGGTGCGGAGCCGGGCCACGTCCTCTTCGACGACGACGTCGCCGAGGTCGACCGTGCGCTGGTCGACGCGCCCGTTGTCGGTGATCAGCACCAGCATCAGCCGGGCCGGGGTGAGCGGCACCACTTCGAGGTGCCGCACCTTGGCGTTGGTCAGCATCGGGTACTGGACGACGGCGACCTGCCGGGTCAGCTGGGCGAGCAGCCGGACCGAGCGCCTGAGGACGTCGTCGAGGTCGGTGCCGCTGTCGAGGAAGGTGGTGATGGCGCGGCGCTCGGCGGCGCTCAGCGGCTTGATCTCGGAGAGCCGGTCGACGAAGAGGCGGTAGCCCTTGTCGGTGGGCACGCGGCCGGCACTGGGGTGCGGCTGGGTGATGTAGCCCTCTTCTTCGAGCGTCGCCATGTCGTTGCGCACGGTGGCGCTCGACACACCCAGGTTGTGCCGCTCGACGATCGCCTTGGACCCGACGGGCTCCTGGTTGGACACGTAGTCGGCCACGATCGCGCGCAGCACGTCGAAGCGGCGTTCCTCCGCGTTGGCCACCGGTTCCTCACCTACCTCGCTCGCTGCTCGATCCGAGTTTACGGAAGCCTGAGCCGGTCGCGCTCAACGCGGCCCGCCCCCGCCGGGTAAAGAGCACACAAACGGGCTCCCATGAATTGTTCTCGAAATACTTTTCCGACTTGAACGGGGAACCGAAAACCGGTTTGCTCCCTCTGATCGACGCAGCTTTCCCCGACGGACGAGGTCGCCGTGAACAATTTTGACCCGGCTACGGCCGGTATGCCCGAAATCGCCCGGCGCGCGGCCGAGGCGAAGGCGCGGTTGCAGCGCGTCTCGGCGACCGCCACGAGCGCCGACGGGGCCGTCACGGTCACCGTCAACACCGCCGGTGCGCTGCAGGAACTCCGGTTCGGGCCGCGTGCGGACGAGCTGCCGCGGACCCGGCTGGCCCAGGCGGTCCTGGCTGCCGCCAAGCGGGCCCAGCTCGACGCGGCGCAGCAGCTGACCGCCGTCATGGCGCCGGTGATCGGCGAGCGCAGCGAGGCGATGGAATTCCTGAAGGAACAGATTCCGGCGCCGGAAGTCCCTGCCGAAGAACCGCGCCGGAAACCGCCGTCCGACGACGACTTCGGCGGCCCGGTCCTGCGCCGGGGGCTCTGATGACTCCGCAGGGTCTGAGGGTCGACTTCGACGTGCTCGGCGGGCACGAGGACGAGATCCGGGAGATCGCCGGCCAGGTCCAGCAGGCACTCGACGCGGCGGGCACCGCACAGGCCCTCGACTTCGACGCGTTCGGGCTGGTCGGCCAGGTCTTCGCGGTCCCGATCCAGGGGTGGCTGACGACGGCCGACGGCTTCCTCGCCGCGGCGGTCGAGGCCGGCCACGAGGTCGCGGACCGGGTGAAGACCGCGCACACCGCGTTCCGCGAGCACGAGCAGAAGACGAAGTGCCTGCTCGAAGGCATCGGCAAGGAGCTGCCCGCATGACGGAAAACCCGCTGGTCGCGACGGCCGAACCGGCCGGCGGCTTCTGGAGCGGCATGGGCGACGGCTCGAAGGGCGAACTCGACAACCTCAACGCGCAGACCGGCGGCGCGGGGATCTTCAACGACGCGGCGGCCACGCTCACCGACGCGCGCCACGGCGACTGGGGCAACCTCGCGCTGGACGTCGGCACGGACGCCCTCGACCTGCTCGGCGCGGCGATGGACCCGCTCGGGACCCTTGCCGGCGCGGGCGTCGGCTGGCTGATCGAGCACATCAGCTTCCTCAAGGACGGCCTCGACAAGCTCGCGGGCAAGCCCGAAGCGATCACCGCCAAGGCCATGACCTGGACGAACATCGCGAAGCAGCTCACCGAGACGGCCGAGAGCTACGAGCGGAAGGCCAAGCAGGTCCAGCAGTCGTTCAGCGACTGCGGGTCGGCGGAGGCGTACCAGCGGACGGCCGAGAGCTACGTCGGCGTGCTGCGCGGCGCGGCTTCGCACGCCGAAGGCGCGTCGACGGCGATGAACGTCGGCGCGGCGCTGGTCGGCACCGAGCGCGGGCTGATCCGGGACCTGATCTCGTCGTTCGTGGGCGAGCTGATCGTCAAGGCGCTGGCCGCGCTGGCGGCTTCGTGGTGCACGTTCGGCGGGACGATCGCGGCGTTCATCGCGGACACGGTGATCGAGGGCGGGGTGCTGGCGGAGAAGATCAGCACGCGCATCGCGAAGATCGTCGAAAAGCTGGAGGGCCTGGCGAAGGGCGCGGGCAAGTCGAAGGCGGCGCTCGAAGGCGCGGCGAACGCGCTGAAGAAGGCGGGCAAGGCGACCGACCGGATCGTGGACCGCAGCGTCGAGACGGCGGCGGGCATCGAGCGCCGGGCGAACGAGCTGAAGCAGGCGGGCCGCGAGGCGAAGCCGGCGGAGGAGACGGCGAAGGGCTGGAGCGACGCCGCCAAGGAGCGCGTCCCCTTCCGGGAGAAGCTGGAAGGCCCGGGCCGGTACTCCGAAGAGGGCCGCAGCGTCCTGAACCAGAAGAAGTGGCAGGAAGGCGACGGGGTGCCGGGGTTCAATTTCGCCGACGGGATCGGCGTGGCGACCGAGGGCCGCCGCCAGGAGAACGAGCAGTACGACCGCTACCACGAGGCCCAGGAGGCCTACGAGAAGGAGCACCCCGAGTGAACGACCGGCCCGAGGTGGAGCCGGCCAACCGCACCGGCCGGCTCCACCCCGCGCAGCGCGGCACGCTGCTCGACCTGACCTTCTGGATGACGGCGGCCGTGGCCGTCGCCGGTCTCGTGGTGACGGTAGGCATCGCCCTCGTGGCGGAGACCGCGGGAGAGGTACTGGGCACGGTGGTTCCGCTCCTGGCGATCACCGGCTGGTTCGCGTTCGTCTGCTGGCGCCGGCTCGCCGACGCGTTCGGCGGCCGGCTGGTCGCGGTCACCGGCTGGACGCACGACTTCGACAGCGCCCGCCTCACCGACGAGTACCCGATCGGCCTGCACCGCAGCCCGGAGGGGTTCAAGAGCCTCGAGTCGTTCAGCCTCCGCGCCGGCGGCCGGACCTACCCGCTGGAGCGGAAGCTCCGCGAGCGGATCGAGCCCGGCCGGAACAACACCGTCCTGATCGCGCCGCGGTCCAAGCTGCTGATCAACGTCCTCCCGGCGTAGCCCGGGGCTCGATCACCAGGTCACCGCGGGCCACCGCGCGGAGGTGGTCGCCGCCGAGGAGATCGTGCGGGTAGCCGAGTTCGATCGCGCTCACCTCGTCGAGCCGGGCCAGCTGCTCCGGCGTGAACTCGACGTCGAGGGCACCGAGATTGCCCGCCAGCTGGGCGAGCGTGCGGGCACCGACGATCGGGGCCGTCACGGCCGGGTTCCCCAGCGTCCAGGCCAGTGCGACCTGGGCGGGCGTGCGGCCCGCCGACGCCGCGACCTCGGTCACGGCGTCGGCCACGGCGAGCGTGCGGTCGGTGACCAGGCCCAGCCCGGCGTTGAAGCCGCGGCGGGTGCTCCCTCCGGACCCGGCGCCGCGGTACTTGCCCGACAGCACGCCGCCGCCCAGGGGCGAGTACGGCGTCACGCCGAGGCCAAGCTCCCGCGCCATCGGGATCAGGTCGCGCTCGGCGTCCCGCCGGATCAGGCTGTACTCGACCTGCAGCGCGATCAGCGGCGACCAGCCCCGCAGGTCGGCGATCGCCTGCATCCGCGAGACCTCCCAGGCCGGGACGTTCGACATCGCCACGTACCGGACCGTGCCCCGGCGGACCAGGTCGTCGAGGCCGCGCAGGATCTCCTCCACCGGCGTCGTGAAGTCCCAGACGTGCAGGTAGAGCAGGTCGAGGTAGTCCGTGCCCAGCTGCCGGAGGCTGGCCTCGACGGACGCGAACAGGCTCTTGCGGTGCGGGCCGCCGGAGTTCGGGTCGCCGGGGCGGCGCAGCGTCGAGTACTTCGTCGCGAGCACCAGGCTCTCGCGACGGTCGCGCGCGAACTCGCCGAGCAGGCGCTCGGAGCTGCCGTCGGTGTAGGTGGGCGCGGTGTCGACGAAGTTGCCGCCGCGCTCGACGTAGGTGTCGAACAGCCGCCGCGCCTCGTCCTTCTCCGCGCCCCAGCCCCACTCGGTGCCGAACGTCGCCGTGCCCAGCGCCAGCGGGGAAACCCGCAGCCCGGACCGGCCCAGCAGCCGGTAGGTGTCGAGGGTGAGAGCCATCAGTTCCTCCTGAACTCGGTCGTCGGGCACCAGCCTCGGGCCACCGCGGACCGGGGGTAAGGGAGGGAACTTCCTGGGAACACGAGTCCCACCCCGGTGGTTGGACCGGGCATGATCACCGCTACCCGGGAGCTGGCCGCGTTCCTGCGGACCCGGCGGGAACGCCTGGACCCGCGCGACTTCGGCCTGCCGGTACGCCGGTCGCGGCGGACCCCGGGGCTGCGCCGCGAAGAGGTCGCCGAGCTGGCCGGCGTCAGCGTCGACTACGTCGTACGCCTGGAGCAGGCACGCGGGTTGCGCCCTTCGGCGGCCGTGGTGGAGGCGCTGTCGGCGGCATTGCGCCTGACCGGGGCAGAACGCGCCTACTTCTTCGACCTGACCGGGCAACGTCCCCGCGGCACCGGCGACCCCGTCACCACCGCGGAGCCGGCGCTCGCCCGGCTCGTCGAAGACCTGTCACCGCTGCCGGCCATGCTGCTGAACCACCGCTTCGACATCCTGGCCTGGAACGCGGAGATGGCCCACCTGCTGCTGGATTTCGCCGAGCTGCCACCGGCCCGGCGGAACGCGATGTGGCTGTGCCTGGTGCACCCGGAGATCCGCGAGTACTACGTCGACCGCGAACGCGTGGTGCGGGAGGGGATCGCCCACCTGCGCGCCGCGTGGGCCGCGCACCCGGACGACCCCGTGCTGACCGCGCTCATCGCCGAATGCACCAGCGGCAACGAAGAGTTCGCGCGGTGGTGGGCGGAACGGGACGTCGGGGGCACCGGCCGCGGGAGCAAGGTGCTGCGCCACCCCGGCGCCGGGGTGCTCACCGTCGACTTCGAGGTCCTCGTGCCGGTGCGGGACGCCGGCCAGCGGCTGCTGATCGGCCGTCCCGCGGACGACGCGAGCCGGGCCGCGCTCAGGAGTTCCGCGGGAAGCCCAGGTTGACCCCGGCGTGCGACCGGTCCGGCCACCGGGAGGTGACCACCTTGGTCCGGGTGAAGAAGTGGAACCCCTCCGGCCCGTACGCGTGGCTGTCGCCGAACAGCGAGTCCTTCCAGCCCCCGAACGAGTAGTAGCCGACCGGCACCGGGATCGGCACGTTCACGCCGACCATCCCGACCTCGACCTCGTTCTGGAACCGCCGCGCCGAGGACCCGTCGCCGGTGAAGATGGCCGTGCCGTTGCCGTACGGGTTCGCATTGATCAGCTCCAGGGCCTCGTCGTACGAGGCCGTGCGGGCCACCGACAGCACCGGGCCGAAGATCTCGTCCGTGTAGATCGACATCGACGGGCGGACGTGGTCGAACAGCGTCGGGCCGAGCCAGAAGCCGTCCCCGGGCACCTCGATCCCGCGGCCGTCCACCACCAGCGAAGCACCTTCGGACACCCCGGCGTCCACATAGGACGAAACCCGGGTGTGGTGCGCCGCCGTCACCAGCGGCCCCATCTCCGACGCGGGGTCGCGGCCGTCGCCGACGCGCAGCCGGGACATCCGCTCGGTGATCTTCTCCACCAGCGCGTCGCCGACCGGGTCCACGGCCACCACCACCGACACCGCCATGCACCGCTCCCCCGCCGAGCCGAAGCCGGCGGACACCGCGGCGTCCGCGGCCAGGTCGAGGTCGGCGTCCGGCAGCACCACCATGTGGTTCTTCGCCCCGCCGAGGGCCTGGACGCGTTTGCCTTGCCGGGTGCCGGTTTCGTAGACGTAGCGCGCGATCGGCGTCGACCCGACGAACGAGATCGCCTTGACGTCGGCGTGGGTCAGCAGCCCGTCGACGGCGGCCTTGTCGCCGTGCAGCACGTTGAGCGCGCCCGCGGGCAGCCCGGCCTCGGCGAACAGCTCCGCGATGAACACCGCCGCCGACGGGTCCTTCTCGCTCGGCTTGAGCACCACGGTGTTCCCGCAGGCCAGCGCGTTGGGGACGAACCACAGCGGCACCATGGCCGGGAAGTTGAACGGCGAGATCACGCCGACCACGCCGAGCGGCTGGGCGATCGAATAGACGTCGACCCCGGTCGAGGCGTTCTCGCTGAAGCCGCCCTTGAGCAGCTGCGCGGCGCCGCACGCGAACTCGACGTTCTCGATCGCGCGGGCGATCTCGCCCGCCGCGTCGGACTCGACCTTGCCGTGCTCGCTCGTGATGATCTTCGCCAGCTCGTGCTTGCGCGCGGACAGCAGCTCGCGGAAGGCGAACAGCACCCGCGTCCGGCCGGCCAGCGACGTCCCGCGCCAGCCCGGCAGCGCCGCCTTGGCCGCGGCGACGGCGGCTTCGACCTCGGCGTCACCGGCGAAGTCGACGTGCGCCCGGACCTCCCCGGTGGCCGGGTCGAAGACCTCGCCGGAGCGCGTGGCGGTCCCGCCGAACGGCTTCCCGTCGATCCAGTGGCTGATGCGGTCGGTCACGGCGGGCACTCCTCGCACTCGGCAACATCCCGTCCCGAGTCTCCGGGCAGGCGCCACGCCAGGCCATCGGCAACGTGTACGTCAGTTGACTGCCGGCCGTACAGTCTGTCCCTGCCGATCATCTCGAGGAGCCATGTACCCGACCGTCGCCGAGGTTCTCGCGCTGCCGGTGCTGCGCCAGGGCCGCCCGCACGTCGTCGCCGGCGCCGCCGGGCTGGACGCCCCGGTGCGCTGGGCGCACGTCGCCGAAGTCGCCGACATCGCGCACCTGCTGCGCGGCGGCGAGCTGGTGCTGACCACCGGCGTCGCGCTGCCCGACGACGGCCCGGCGCTGGCCCGGTACGTCGCCGACCTGGCCGGGGTCGGCGCCGCGGGCGTGGTGGTCGAGCTGGTCCGGCACTGGAGCGACAAGCTGCCCGCGGCGCTGGTCGGCGCGGCCGACGAGCACGGCCTGCCGCTGGTCACGCTCTCGCGGGAGACGCGGTTCGTGAGCGTCACCGAAGCGGTGAACGGCCAGATCGTCGACGCCCAGGTCGCCGAGCTGCGCGCCGCCGAGCGCGTGCACGAGACGTTCACGGCGCTGACGGTCGCGGGCGCCGAACCCGGCGTCGTGCTGGGCGAGGTCGCCCGGCTCACCGAGCAGCCGGTGGTGCTGGAGACGCTCTCCCACGAGGTCCTCGCCTACGACGCGGCGGGCACCGACCCGGCCGAGCTGCTCACCGGCTGGCCGTCCCGCTCACGGGTGGTCCAGGTCGGCGAGCGGACCGGCTACCACCCGGGGTCGGGCTGGCTGGTGACCGTGGTCGGCGCCCGCGGGCACGACTGGGGACGGCTGATCCTCGTCTGCGCCGACCAGCCGCCGCACCGCCACCGGGTGGTCGCCGAACGGGCGGCGTCCGCGCTGGCCGTGCACCGGCTGGTCGCCAAGGATTCCGACGGTCTCGAGCGCCAGGCCCACCGCGCGGTGCTCGCCGAGCTGCTCGCCTCGCCCGCGCCGACGGCGGAGCTGCTGGCCCGCGCCTCGGCGCTGGCCGTGCCGCTGCCCGGGCGGCAGCTGACCGGGCTGGCGGTCCGGCCGCGGCTGACCGGGACCGCGCGCCCGGCGCTGTCGGCCCCGCCGGTGCTGCGCGAGCTGGCCGAGGCGACGGTGCTGGCGGCCCGCCGCGCGAAGGTGTCGGCGCTGGTGGCGACGGACGACCTCGGCGTGCGGGCGCTGATCGCGCTGTCCCCGGAGGCGAACGCCGACGCCGTGCTGCACCGGCTCGCCACCGACGTCCACGAGGCCCGCGGCAGCGCCCCGGGCGTGCTCGCGGTCGGCACGACGGTGTCGTCCCCCGCCGAAGCCCGCCGGACGCTGCTGGAAGCGAGCCAGGTCGCGGCGGCGGCGCTGGGCACCGGCACCGATCGGGTGGTGCACCGGTTGTCCGACGTCCGCCTGCGCGGCCTGCTGCACCTGCTTTCCGGCGACGAGCGGGTGACGGCGTTCGCGGCGCGGGAGCTCGGGCCGCTGGTCCAGCGCGACGCGGCGTCGGGCAGCCGGCTCGTCCAGGCGTTGCGGCACTACTGCGAGCAGGGCGGCAACAAGTCGGCGGCGGCCGCGGCGGCCCACACTTCGCGGACGGCCTACTACCAGCAGCTCGCCCGGATCGAGCAGGTGCTCGGTGTCCGGCTGGAGGACCCGGAGTCGATGTTGTCGCTGTATGTGGCGCTGCTGGCCTGGGATCTCACCCGGCCGAGCGAAGAAGACTCACCCGGACGTGCAGCACAGTGATCGACTCCGGACGGCCGATGACACCGATATGGCCCTACTCCCCTTCGCAGCCTGCTTGATGAGCCTCGGCTGTCTGGCGCCGGCGCACCCCCCGGCCTCGACGCTGCAGCTGACCACCCACGACACCGCCGGCCGGATCGGCTCGGTGGTCCTGACGTGCGACCCGGCGGGTGGCACGCACCCCCACCGCGACAAGGCGTGCGCGGTGCTGTCCGGCGCCGGCGGCGACTTCTCCCGGATCAACGCGCGGCACCAGGCGTGCACGCTGATCTACGCCCCGGTGGAGGCCACGGCGATCGGCACCTGGCACGGCAAGCCGGTGTCGTTCAGCACGACCTACGCGAACCGCTGCGAGGCGGACCGGGATTCGGACGAAGTCTTCGCGTTCTGAGTGCTTCCGGCTGCTGTCGAACGTTTCCGATCGCTTTCGAACGCGCGGAAGCCGCCGGGCCGCCCCCACGACGGCCCGGTGGCTCCGCGCACCTCTTAACCACGCACCACCCACCGGTCCGGTTCAGCCGCAGCCGGTGACCGGGCCGAACGTCACGTCCCGGGCCGCCGAGCGGCTGATGTTCCAGGCCGGCCAGCCGTCCGGCGTGTCGTCGCGCAGGACCTGCCGCAGCACGCACGTGCGCAGCGGTTCCGGCAGGCGGGCCGAGACGACCGGGACCACGTCGGCGGAGAAGCGGGCCAGGTAGCGGTCGTCCAGGGATTTGCCGGCGGCCGCGCGGTCGAGGTTGGCGTCGGCGATCAGGCGTTCCGGATCGAGGACGGCGAGGACGAGCAGCGCCGCCGCGGCCGTGCCGATCGCCGCGCGCGGCAGCCACGCCGAGCGCAGCCGGACCAGGGCCGCCAGCACCAGCACGAACACCACGCCGAACCACAGTTCGCAGACCTCGACGAGCAGCCGCAGCACGGTGAAGCCGTACGCCTCCTGGTATGTCCACATGCGACTCAACGCCGAGCCGACGAGCACCAGGGTCAGCGCGCTGAGCGTCCCGAGCAGGACGCGCTGCCGGAGCCGGTCGGCCTTCGTCGCGTCGGGCGCCCACCGCAGCGCCGCGGCGACGATGGCCAGGGTCAGGACGGTGACGGTGCACAGCTGCCAGAAGCCGCCGCGGGCGTACTCGGCCGACGTCAGGCCGCTGGTGCGCAGGACGTATCCGGTGCCGCCGAACAGCACGACCAGCCGGACCCCGACGAAGACGCCGAACACCAGCACGAGAACGCCGAGCGGGAACGTCCACTCCAGACCGTATTCGGTCCGATGTGGACGATCATTGGACGCGCGGGGCGCCGGAGCGGCCAGGAAGTAGCAGGCCCCGGCGGCGACCAGGGTGACGACGGCGAAGACGGAGCACCACCGCACGAGCGTCGCGACGCTGAGTTCGGGGACGACCGCGTTGACGACGGCGGCGAAGGCGGCATCGGCACTGGCCAGCAGCGGGACGAAGACCCCGACGAGCCCGGCGGCGGCGAGCACGGCGAGCGCGATCCGCCGCGCGACCCCGTCCCGGCGGCCGGCGAAGCGCCCGGCCCCGCGCCCGACCCACGGGATGGCGCGGAAGGCCTCGATCGGGACAGCGAGCATGTCGTAGAGGACGGGGTGCACCGTCCGTTCCCCGACGACGGAGAGGGACCCGGCCACGACGGCGGCGGCGACACAGAGGACGAACAGCCACCCGGAGGCCCGCACGGTCCCCACGGCGAGCAGCGCGAGCGCGAGGGCGGCCCACCCGGCGTTGCGCCAGGTGAGAGCGCTCGGCTCACCGTCCCGCGAGCGCCGATCGGCAACCACGACGGCGGCGGCGACGCCCAGCCCGGAGAGCAGCCACCCGACCCCGGGCCGGTCGAGGGGCAGGAGGAGGGCCCCGGCCACCCCGGCCAGGCCCGAGGCAGGAAGCACAGCGGCCGGCAGCGGGACGACGGTGGACTTCGGCGGCGGAATCGGCCGGAAGAGGACGGGTTGACCGGCGACGGCGACGCCTCCGCCTGAGACCTGCGCCCCGAAGCCCGTTCGACCAGCACCACCCGCAGGCACTGCGGCCTCGCCGGAAGAGCCCGCCGGTCCCGATCCCGGCGAACCCTCCTCCTCCCGCAGCGCGGCCGCCACCGCCCGCTTCCCCCGCGGCACCCGATTCCCCGGTTCCCCGGTCCCACCCACACTGCTCTTCGGCATCTCCGCCCACTTCCCGTTCGCTTTTGCGAATCACGCGTCCGCACGTCCCCGCAGACCACCGCCACCCAGCCTCAAGCCGGCAGCGTCACCCGGATCCGGCTCCCCGTGCCCGGCGACGGGTCCACCACCCCGATCGTCCCGCCGTGCAGCTCCACCGCCCACCGGGCGATCGCCAGGCCGAGCCCGGTCCCGCCGCCGGAGGGCCGCTCTCCGCGGGTGAACCGCTCGAACACCCGCTCCCGGTCCGCCGGCGCGATGCCCGGCCCGTCGTCACACACGTCGATGCGCACCTCGCCCGGCCGCACCTGCGCCACCACCCGGACCTGCCCACCCGCCGGGCCGTGGCGGGCCGCGTTCTCCAGCAGGTTCGCCACCACCTGGAACAACCGCCCGCGGTCCGCCGTGACCACCGCCCCCTCCGGCGACACCGACACCTCGAACGTCACCCCGCGGCCCGCGAACGCCGCCTCCCCGACCACCTCCGACAACAGCGACCACAACGAGAACGACGTCAGGTGCAGCGAGGAGGCACCCGCGTCGAGCCGGGACAGGTCGAGCAGCTCGTCCACCAGGGTCGCGAGGCGCTCGGTCTGCTGCAGCGCCGTCTTCAGCGTCCCCGGATCGGGCTCCTCGACGCCGTCCACGAGGTTCTCGAGCACCCCGCCCAACGCCGTGATCGGCGTCCGCAGTTCGTGGGACACGTTCGCGATCAGTTCGCGGCGTTGCCGGTCCGCGTCCCCGAGGTCCCCCGCCATCTGGTTGAACGCCTGCGCCAGCTCGCCCACCTCGTCGCGGGTGGTCGCGCGGATCCGCCGCGTGTAGTCGCCCTTGGCCATCGCCCGCGCCGCCGCCGTCATCTCGCGCAGCGGGCGGGTCATGCCGTGGGCCAGCACCTGCGACAGCACCAGCGCGAGCACCATCGCGGTGATCGTCGTCTTCGGCGGCAGCCAGCCGATCTGCCAGTTGAAGAACGCGAACGCGATCCCGCCGGAGGCGACCATCAGGATGGCCAGCTTCAGCTTGATCGACCGGATCCGGTCCAGCGGCCGCGGGATGAAGTTCACGAGCCCGCCTCCAGCGCGTAGCCGACGCCGTGCACGGTCCGGATCAGATCGGCCCCCAGCTTCCGCCGCAGCGCCTTGATGTGGCTGTCCACCGCCCGCGTGCCCGCGGACGTGCTGTGGACGTCCCAATCCCACACCTCCGACAGCAGCCGTTCCCGCGGCTGCACCACCCGCGGCCGCCGGGCGAAGTGCACCAGCAGGTCGAACTCGATCGGCGTCAGCTGCGCCGCGACCCCCGCCCGGGCCACCCGCCGCTGGTCGACGTCGATCTCGAGGTCGCCCAGCACGATCCGGGTGCCCGCCACCGAAGCCGAACGGTCGACGCGCCGCAGCAGCGCGTGCACCCGCGCCGTCAGCACCCGCATCGAGAACGGCTTCGTGAGGTAGTCGTCGGCGCCGACGCCGAGTCCGACCAGCAGGTCCGTCTCATCGGCCCGCGCGGTCAGCATCAGCACCGGCACCGGCCGCCGACCCTGGATCCGGCGGCACACCTCCAGGCCGTCGAAGCCCGGCAGCATCACGTCCAGCACCACCAGGTCCGGTTCCCCGGACGCCTCCGCCTCGACGGCGGCCGGTCCGTCGTGGACGACGTCCACCCCGAAGCCCTCGGCCCGCAGCCGGGCCGCGATCGACGCGGCGATCGTGACGTCGTCCTCGACGACGAGCACCCGCCGCACTCCCGGTTCCATGACCACGACCCTAAGCACCCCCGGTGGAGACGGTTCGTGTGAAGTGTGAAGATCCTGTGGAGACGTTTCACCCTCTTTGCCGGTTCGTGACGGCCGGATGTGTGACGCAGGTCATGCACTCCGAGGCCCCTTCGCGCAATCGACAGACTGCACTCCTGATCAGCGAAGAGTGAACAGACTGCCGTTGCCCCGGCGCTGACCAGGCGCGCAGGATTCCGCAATGGCGCCGACACCCGCAGCCCAGCGCGTGCACGACGACGGCCGGGTCGAGCTCGACCCCGCCGACGTCCGGTCTCTCGAAGGCAGCCGGTTCTTCAACGAGGAACTGGCCCCCGTCCCGGTCGAAAAACGCACTTGGACCACCTACAACTACTTCGCGCTCTGGATGGGGATGGCGCACAACATCCCCAGCTACGCCCTGGCCGCGTCGCTCATCGCGCTCGGCATGAACTGGGTGCAGGCGCTGCTCACCATCACGATCGGCAACCTGATCGTGCTGGCCCCGATGCTGCTCAACAGCCACGCCGGCACGAAGTACGGCATCCCGTTCCCGGTGTTCGCCCGCGCGTTCTACGGCCTGCGCGGCGCCAACCTGGCCGCGCTGCTGCGCGCGTTCATCGCCTGCGGCTGGTTCGGCATCCAGACGTGGGTCGGCGGCGAGGCCATCTACGTCATCCTCGGCCGGCTGCTCGGCTCGTGGTGGCGCGACTCCGCCGTCGTCGCGGGGCAGCACTGGACGCTCTGGCTGTCCTTCGTGGTCTTCTGGATCGGCCAGATGCTCATCATCTGGCGCGGGATGGAGGCGGTCCGCCGGTTCGAGAACTGGACGGCGCCGCTGGTGTCCGTCGGCTTCCTGATCATGCTCGGGTACGTGCTGGTCAAGGCGGGCGGGCTCGGTCCGATCCTGTCCGACGGCGGCAAGCTCGGCTGGGGACCGGACTTCTGGAAGGTGTTCGCGCCGGCCCTGATGGCGATGATCGCGTTCTGGTCGACGCTGTCGCTGAACATGCCGGACTTCACCCGCTTCGGCGGCAGCCAGCGCAAGCAGGTCCGCGGCCAGATCCTCGGCCTGCCGACGACGATGACGTTCATCGCGATCGTGGCCATCCTGACCACGTCGGGCGGGCACGTGCTCTACGGCGAGGACATCTGGGACCCGGCGCAGCTGGCCGACAAGTTCGCCAGCCCGGTCGTGGTCGTCGTCGCGCTGGTCGCGCTGGTGCTCGCCACGATCTCGGCGAACCTCGCGGCCAACGTCGTCAGCCCGTCCTATGACTTCTCGAACGCGTTCCCGAAGAAGATCACGTTCGCGGTCGGCGGCGGGATCACCGGCGTCATCGGCATCCTGATCCAGCCGTGGCGGCTGTACTCCGACCCGAACATCTACATCTTCGCCTGGCTCGGCTTCTACGGCGGCCTGCTCGGCGCGGTCGCCGGGGTGCTCGTCGCCGGGTATTGGGTCATCAACCGCACGAAGCTGCGGCTGAAGGACCTCTACACCCCCGATGGGGTGTATTGGTTCAGCGGCGGCTGGAACTGGCGTGCCCTGGTCGCGACGCTGGTGGGAGCCCTGCTCGCGGTCGGTGGCGCCTACGGCGGGCCGTTCCCCGACGGCGGTCTCATCCCGTTCCTCAAGCCCCTTTACGACTACAACTGGGTGGTCGGCCTGGTCGGCGCGTTCGCCGTCTTCGCCGCCCTCTCCATGCCCTTGTCCACGACGAAGGAGGAAATCAGTGAGCGTGGTTCGAGCCGGCCTGATCCAGCAGCGGTGGACGGGTGACAAGGAGTCCATGATCAAGGCGGCGGTCGACCACATCGGCACCGCCGCTTCCCAGGGCGCCCAGGTCGTCTGCCTGCAGGAACTGTTCTACGGGCCGTACTTCTGCCAGGTGCAGGACGCCGACTACTACTCCTACACCGAGGCCATCCCGGACGGCCCCACCACGAAGCTCATGCAGGAGGTGGCCGAGCGCCACGGCATCGTGCTGATCGTGCCGATGTACGAGGTCGAGCAGCCCGGCGTCTACTACAACACCGCCGCGGTGATCGACGCCGACGGCACCTACCTCGGCAAGTACCGCAAGAACCACATCCCGCAGGTCAAGGGGTTCTGGGAGAAGTTCTACTTCCGCCCCGGCAACCTCGGCTACCCGGTGTTCGACACGGCGGTGGGCCGCATCGGCGTCTACATCTGCTACGAGCGGCACTTCCCGGAGGGCTGGCGCGCGCTCGGCCTGGCCGGGGCGAAGATCGTGTTCAACCCGTCGGCGACCAGCCGCAGCCTCTCGCAGTACCTGTGGAAGCTGGAGCAGCCGGCGGCCGCGGTGGCGAACGAGTACTTCGTCGGCGCGATCAACCGGGTCGGCGTGGAACCGCTGGGCGACAACGACTTCTACGGCCAGACGTACTTCGTCGACCCGCGCGGGCAGCTGATCGACGACGCCGCCTCCGACACCGACGACGAGGTCGTGGTGCGCGACCTCGACATGTCCCTGCTCGAAGAAGTCCGGAACACGTGGGCGTTCTACCGCGACCGCCGCCCGGACACCTACGGCCCCCTCGCGGAGGCCTGATGACCACGCTCATCCAGGGCGGTCAGGTCGTTTCGCCGTCGGGAGCCCTCCTGGCGGACGTCCTCGTCGACGGCGAGACCATCGCCGCCGTCGGGGCGCCCGGAACGCTGACCGGCGACGAAACGATCGACGCCACCGGGAAGTACGTGCTGCCCGGCGGCATCGACGCCCACACGCACATGGAGATGCCGTTCGGCGGCACGCACTCGGTCGACACGTTCTCGACCGGGACGACGGCCGCGGCGTGGGGCGGCACGACCACGATCATCGACTTCGCCGTGCAGGCCAAGGGCACCTCTCTGTTGTCCACTTTGGACAAGTGGCACGGCAAGGCCGACGGGAACTGCGCGATCGACTACGGCTTCCACATGATCGTCTCCGACGTCAACGACCAGTCGCTGAAGGAGATGGAAGCCTGCGTCGGCGCCGGGGTCGGCAGCTTCAAGATGTTCATGGCGTACCCGGGGGTGTTCTACTCCACGGACGGGGAAATCCTGCTCGCGATGCAGAAAGCGCGCGAAATCGGGGCTACGATCATGATGCACGCGGAAAACGGCATCGCGATCGACCAGCTGGCGGCGCAGGCGTTCGCCGCGGGCCACATCGACCCGGTGCAGCACGGCCTCACCCGGCCGCCGGAACTGGAAGGAGAAGCGACGTCGCGGGCGATCCAGCTCGCGAAGGTCACCGGAGCACCGCTGTACATCGTGCACCTGTCGGCGTCGCAAGCGCTGGCGGCGGTCGCGGAGGCGCGCAACGACGGTCAGAACGTCTTCGCCGAGACCTGTCCGCAATACCTCTACCTGTCCATCGAGGACCTCGCGAAGCCGGACTTCGAGGGCGCGAAGTACGTCGCTTCGCCGCCGCTGCGGGAGAAGTCGCACCAGGCAGACCTGTGGCGGGGCTTGCGGACGAACGACCTGTCCGTGGTGTCCACGGACCACTGCCCGTTCTGCTTCAAGGACCAGAAGGAGCTGGGCCGCGGCGACTTCCGGGCCATCCCGAACGGGATCCCGGGCGTCGAGCACCGGATGGACCTGCTGCACCAGGGCGTCGTCGCCGGTGAGCTGACGCTCGGCCGCTGGGTCGAGACGTGCTCGGCGACACCGGCGCGGATGTTCGGGCTGTACCCGCGCAAGGGCGTCATCGCGGCGGGTTCGGACGCGGACATCGTGATCTACGACCCTTCGGCGACGCAGACGTTGTCGGCCGAGACGCACCACATGAACGTGGACTACTCGGCGTACGAAGGACGGGAGATCACCGGGCGGGTGCACACGGTGCTTTCGCGGGGGCGCGTCGTCGTGTCGCCGTCCGGGTTCTCGGGTTCGACGTCGCACGGCAAGTTCCTGTCCCGCTCGCTGAACCAGTACCTAAACTAGGAGCGGGGCATGGACTTCGGGATCGTGCTGCAGACCGACCCGCCCGCGCGGGACGTCGTGCGGCTGATGAAGGACGCCGAGGACTGCGGGTTCCGCTACGGCTGGACGTTCGACTCCTGCGTGCTGTGGCAGGAACCGTTCGTCATCTACTCGGCGATCCTCGCGGCGACGTCGTCCCTCGTGGTGGGGCCGATGGTGACCAGCCCGGGCACGCGGGACTGGTCGGTGCTGGCGTCGACGTTCGCCACGCTCAACGACATGTACGGCAACCGGACGGTCTGCGGCATCGGCCGCGGCGACTCCGCGCACCGGGTCGTCGGGAAGCCGCCGTCCACCCTGGCCACCGTGCGCGACTGCATGCGCGTGGTCAAGGACCTGGCCGAAGGCCGCGCGGTGACGATGAACGACAAGACCGTGCAGATCCCGTGGATCCGCAACGGCCGCCTGGAGATGTGGATGGCCGGGTACGGGCCGAAGGCGCTGCAGACGGTCGGCGAGCACGCCGACGGCTTCATCCTGCAGTGCGCCGACCCGGCGATCGCGCGCTGGACGATCGGCGCGGTCCGCGACGCCGCCCGAGCGGCCGGCCGGGACCCGGGCGGGATCACGATCTGCGTCGCGGCCCCGGCGTACGTCGGCGACGATCTGCCGCACCAGCGCGAACAGCTGCGCTGGTTCGGCGGGATGGTCGGCAACCACGTCGCCGACCTGGTGGCGCGGTACGGCTCGTCGGGGGCGGTACCGCGGGAGCTGACGGACTACATCCGCGAGCGGGAGGGGTACGACTACAGCCACCACGGCAAGGCGGGCAACCCGTCGACGGAGTTCGTCCCGGACGAGATCGTCGACCGGTTCTGCCTGCTGGGGCCGGCCTCGGCCCAGGTCGAACGGCTGCAGGAGCTGGCCGAGCTGGGTGTCGACCAGTTCTCGCTGTACCTGATGCACGACGACCGGGAGGCGACGCTGGCGTCCTACGGGACGCAGATCATCCCGAAGCTCACCGCGTAGGGCCCGCCCCACCGCGGATCCGGGGGCGCGCACCAGCGCGTCCCCGGTCCCGGTGCCGGGACGATCGGGTGATGAACCTTCGTGTTGCGCTGGCCCTGGGGGCCGTCGCGAGCGCAGTCGCCGGAATTGCGCCCGCGGCCGCGGCGAGCCCCGCACCGATCGTCTGGGAAGCTTCCTGCCCGGCCGGCTACGAATGCGGCCACCTCGACGTCCCACTGTCCTATCAGGACCCATCGGCGGGCACGGTCCGCCTCGCGGTGGGTCGCCTGCCCGCCACCGACCAGGCCCACAAACTGGGCACGATCTTCTACAACCCGGGCGGCCCCGGCTCGTCCGGCCGGTTCGCGCCGGCGCTGACACCGGCGTTGCACGCCCGCTTCGACATCGTCGGGTTCGACCCGCGCGGCGTCGGCGCGAGTGCGAAGATCAGCTGCTTCACCGATCCCTCCCAACTGGAAGTCCTGCAACGAGCCCTCGGCACGTTCCCGCTGACCCGCGCGGCCGAACAGCAGCAGATCGCCGACACCCGCGTGGTCACCGACCTCTGCGAGCGGAACGCCGGTCCGCTGGCGAACCACCTCTCGACCGGAACGATCGCCCGCGACCTGGACCGGCTGCGCGCGGCGTTCGGCGAGCCGAAGCTGCGGTACTACGGCAAGTCGTACGGCACGTACCTCGGCGAGACGTACGCGAACCTGTTCCCCGGCCGGGTCGGCACACTGGCCCTCGACGCGGTCGACGACCCGGTGCGCTGGTCGACCGGCGCCGCCCCGATGAGTTACCGCCTGCACGGCTTCGCGGACGCCCCGCGAGCGCTCGAATCCTTCCTGGCCGCCTGCGGCGCCCGTTGCCCGTTCGACTACCCGGCAATTCTCGACCGGCTCGAGCGCGGCCCGATCACGGTGACCGACACGACCGGGCGCCAAGTGGTCGTCACCTACCAGGGCGCGATCGCCCGTATCCACGACTACCTGACCGACGCCCAGTCCGCTCCCCGCCTGGCGGCCTTCCTCCAGGCTCTGGCGGATCCGGCATCTCCCGCCCCGGCAGCACAGGGCGGCCCACCGGACATCGACTCCCTCCTGGGCGGCGGCGCCACGCTCTGTTCGGACGCGGCGAATCCTCGTGACCCGGCCGTGTGGTGGAACTACGCCCGGCGCGCGGACGAAGTAGGGCGGGGCTTCGGGCCGTTCGACGTCTACAAGACGCTGCCGTGCGCGACTTGGGACGTGAGAGATCCGGGCCGCTACGCGGGACCGTGGAACCGCCCGACGGCCCCGATCCTCCTGCTGGCCAACCGCCAGGGCGACCTGGAGACGCCGTACGCGGGAGCGCAGCGAACCGAGCGCCTGCTGGGGAACGCACGCCTGGTGAGCCTCGACACGTACGGCCACGGCGCCCGCGGAAAGAGCGCGTGCATCGACGGCTGGCTGGACCGCTACTTCGGCACGGGCGCAGTCCCGGCGCCGGGCACCGTCTGCGCACCGGACCGAGGCCCGTTCGGCTGAGGCTTCCTGCCGGACGGCCTCCAGGGCTTCGCGCAGCTCGGCGAGCCCGACCGAGCTGAGCGCCAGCCGGAGCGAGTGGGGCACGGCGGGCGTCGTCGCGGACGGCTCCGCGGTGGCGACGACGACCCGCCCCCGCGGAGCGCCGCGGCGATCCGGTCCGTGCATTCCCGAGGACCACGGGCGAGGGCGGTCAAGATTTTCCGCCCGATCTCGACCGCCGTGGACCAATCTCCTGATTTTCTTTTCCGCGGCCAGTAACAGACGCAACGAACCGACCGCAGGCACTCGCCTTGAAGATCCGCAAGCACAAGGACGGCATCGAAACCGAAGAGGCGACCAAGAACGCCTTTGTGATGCCGTTCATCAGCACCGTCCTGGGTTACGACGTGTTCAACCCGGCCGAAGTCATCCCCGAATTCACCGCCGATGTCGGGACCAAGCGGGGCGAGAAGATCGACTACGCGATCGTGCACAACGGTCAGGTGCAGGTCCTCGTCGAGGCCAAGAAGATCAATGATCCGCTCCGGATCGAGCACGCTTCACAGCTGTTCCGCTACTTCGCCGTGACGAATGCCCGCATCGCCGTCCTGACGAACGGGCAGGTGTACGAGTTCTACACCGACCTCGACGCCCCGAACCGGATGGACGCGAAGCCGTTCCTGGTGCTCGATTTCGCCGACATCGACGACACCCTGCTGCCCGAATTGGCCAAGCTCACCAAGGAGTCCTTCGACCTGGACTCCGTCATCAGCGCCGCGGGCGAACTGAAGTACATCGGGCAGTTGAAGCGCATTCTCGCGGCTCAGTTCAAGGAGCCCGAGGACGAGTGGGTGAAGTTCCTGACCACGCGGGTGTACGAAGGCGCGTTCACGCAGCGGGTCCGTGACCAGTTCGGGCCGTTGGTGGCCAAAGCGGCTCGCCAGTTCCTGAACGAGCAGGTCAACGACCGCCTGAAGAACGCCCTCGGCGGGCCCGACTCCTATGTGAGCGTGTCGAGCGGCAGCGTCATCGAGCCGGAGCAGCCGGAGCCGGCGCCGGCCGCCGAGGCCGGGGCAGCCGGGGCGGCCGATGACACCGAGCGGGTCGTCACGACCGAGGAAGAACTCGAGGGCTACCGGATCGTCCGCGCCATCGTCTGCGGTGAGGTCGCCGCCGCGCGGGTGGCGGCTCGGGACACCAAGACCTACTTCGGCGTGCTGCTGGACGACAACAACCGCAAACCGATCGCGCGGCTCTGGTTCAACCGGTCGAAGAAGTACCTCGGGGTGTTCGACGAGAACAAGGTCGAGACCCGCCTGCCGATCAGTGCGGTCGAGGACATCTACCAGCACGCCGACCACTTGAGGAGCACGGTGGCGAGGTACCTCGCCACCGTGCGCACGCCGGAACCGGCGCCGGCTCAGTCCACCAGCGCCTGGTAGACCAGCTGCCGCAGCTGGGGGCGGAGGCGGTAAGTGCTCGAGGGGAGCAGTTGCGTGTAGAAACCCACCGTCAGGTCCTCGTCCGGGTCCACCCAGAAGGCCGTCGATGCCGCTCCTCCCCAAGCGAACTCGCCGGGGGAGGACAACGTTCGGGCCTTCACGGGGTCCTCCAGGACCGAGAAGCCGAGGCCGAAGCCGTGGCCGTCGAAAGGCATCTCCGCGAACAGGGGGCGGCCGAAAGCCTCCAGGTCCACCCGGCCCGGCAGGTGGTTGCTCACCATCAACGCCACCGTTCGCGGGGACAGCAGCCGGACGTCGTCGAGGGTGCCGCCTCGGAGGAGCATCTCCGTGAAACGCCAGTAGTCCCGGGCCGAGGACACCAACCCTCCGCCGCCGGAGAGGCAGTCCGGGCGGGATGCTCCCATGCGGCCGAATGCGTCGTTGCGGACTGCTCGGCCCGATGCCGGGTCTCGGACGTACATCGCCGCCAGGCGGGAGGGGGACGATGCCACGAAACCCGTGTCCGTCATGCCCAGCGGGGCGAAGATGCGGGACTCGAAGAACTCGTCCAGCGGCTGGCCTGACACCACTTCGACGAGCCGGCCGAGGACGTCGGTGGCGATCGAGTAGTTCCACTCCGTGCCCGGCTGGAACAGCAGCGGCAGCTTGGCCCACTGCTCCGAACACGCCGCCAGGTCGAGCCCCGGCGGGGTGCCCCACTCGAAGCCCGCCGCGCGGTAGATCGCGTCCACCGGGTGGCCGTGGTGGAAGCCGTACGTGAGGCCCGCCGTGTGCGTCAGCAGGTGCCACACGCGGATCGGCGAAGTGGCCGGCTCGGTCAGCGGCGCCAGCGCCGATCCCTTGACGTACACCCGCGGCGCAGCGAACTCGGGCAACCAGCGCGAGATCGGGTCGTCCAGCTCCAGCAGGCCCTCTTCGGCCAGCATCATCGCCGCGACCGAGGTGATCGGCTTGGACATCGAAAAGATGCGCCACAGCGTGTCGGTCTCCACCGGCGAGGACGCCTCGACGTCCCGGGAGCCGCCACGGCCGAGGTGGACGATGCGGCCGTGCCTGCTCACCACCGCGAGCCAGCCCGGCAACCGTCCATCCTCGACATACCGGTCGAAATGCCGGTCGATCCGGGCCAGCCGCGCCGCGTCGAAGCCGGCCTCGGCCGGGTCGACGTCCACTTCGAAATCCGCCATGCGGCGAGGCTACTTCTCCCGCGCCCGCTCGGCCGCCTTCTCCTCGCGCCACGCCTCGTCGTTCTTGCCGTAGCGCCAGTAGCCCGAAATCGACAGCAGCTCGCGCTGCACGCCGCGCTCGTCGAGCAGGTAGCGCCGCAGCTCGCGCACGAAGCCCGCCTCGCCGTGGACGAACGCCTGGACGACGCCCTCGGGCCACGGCAGCTCGCGCACCGCCGCCGCGACGTCGCCGCCCGATGCCCGGTGCAGCCACGTGATCTGCGCGTCCGCCTTCGTGACCAGCGGCTGCTCCTCGGCCTCGTTTTCGACCAGGATCACCGCGTGGGCCGGGACGCCGGCGGGCAGCGCTTCGAGCGACGATGCGATGGCCGGCAACGCGCTTTCGTCCCCCGCCAGCAGGTGCCAGTCCGCCTCGGCGCCGGGCGCGTACGCCCCGCCCGGGCCCAGCACCAGCAGCTCGTCACCCGGCTGGGCCGAGGCCGCCCACGGACCCGCGATGCCCTCGTCACCGTGGTGGACGAAGTCGAGGACGAGCTCGCCGGCCTGCGCGTCGAACGCGCGCACCGTGTACGAACGCTGCCGCGGCCAGTGCTCGCGCGGCATCGTCGCCCGGCACTCCTGGACGTCGAACGGCTCCGGGTACTCGACCCCGGGGACCTTGAACAGCACCTTCACGTAGGCGTCGGTGAATTCGTTCGGCGTGAACTGCGCGATCCCCTCGCCGCCCGCGACGATCCGGATCATGTGCGGGGTCAGCCGCTCGGTCCGCAGCACCCGCAGCCGCGCCGCGGGACGCCCGGACCGCCGGGGTGCTTCAGCCATCGGCCACTCCAACCATCGCTAAGGCTTACCTAAGTCAGCCTACGCGCCGAAATCGGCACGGGGCTACTCAGGTGTGGTCAGTTCCGCGAGCAACCTCCCGAATCCCCTGGTCACCTCCTTCCGGAACCCGAAGAAAAACCGGTTCGCCAACGGCACTCCCCATCGGCCCCACGACGCCGCGTTGACCACCCGGTGCTCGACGCGCGCCCCCGCCGGATCGGCCGTGACGCGGTACTCGCCCCGGTACCACCAGCCGCCCTGCACCGCGACGAACCCGCGCTCTCGGTCGACCTCCATCCGCATCGGGTGGCCACCGCCGCCCAGCATCAGCCGCAGCCGTTCGAACACCTCGGCGGGCGGCCGCGCGACCACCCCCGACGCCTCCGCAAGCGTTTTCACCCGCGTGGATCCGAAACCCGCGTGTTCTGGAACGCCGTGATCAGCCACTCGCCCTCCTCCCGGACGAGCACGAAGGACACGGTCGACTCGCGCCCTTCGTCGGCGACCGCCGCCCCGGACAGCGACGAACCGCCGCCGACGACCGCCACCGCGACATCCGGCCGGACGAACCGCACCTTCGCTTCCCCGCCGAGCGACCCGGTCAGCTTCGACCCTCGCAACGGCCCCGCGAACAGCGCCCGGTGCGAGCTCTCGATCGCTTCCCGGCCCGGGAAGTTCATCCCGAAGAACGTCACGTAGTCCGCATCTTCGGTGAAGAGCCGCCCGTATGCGGCGGCATCACCGGCGTTCCACGCGTCGGCAAGCCGGCCCAGCACCCCGCGAACTTCGGCAACAGCAGTCATCACGACCCCCTTGAAACAGCCCCTGCGAACATCGTTCGCCTCACGAACACCGTTCTACTCTCGAACGCCGTTCGCGTCAAGTACAGTGTTCGGGTGACCGTTCCCCCGCCGCCGTGGCGCAGCGCTCCCCGCCGCCGTGCCGCGAAACCCGTTCTTTCCCAGGCCTCGATCGTCCGAGCGGCCTTGATCGTCCTGGACGACGAGGGGTTCGACGCGGTCACCATGCGGCGGATCGCCCAGGAACTGGAGACCGGGCCCGCCTCGCTCTACGCGCACGTGTCGAACAAGGAAGAACTGGCGGAGCTGATGCTCGACGCCGTGCTCGCCGACGTGCTGGTCCCCGAGCCGGACCCGGCACGCTGGGACGAGCAGGTCAAGGACCTCGTCCGCGACCAGATCCAGGTGATGGCCGCGCACCGCGGCATCGCGCGCATCGCGTGGGACATCGCCGTACCGGTCACGCCCAACTCGCTGAAGCAGGGCGAGGGCATGCTCGCCCTGCTTCGCGCCGGTGGGCTGACGCTCAAGCAGGCAACCTTCGCGGGCGACGCGCTTTCCCTTTACGCCAAGGCGTACGCGTACGAAGCAAGCGGCTGGACGTGGGGCGAGATCGACCAGGCCGAAGCCGGCGAACGCGGCAAGCAGATGGTCGCGTACATGCGGTCACTGCCCGCCGAGTCGTTCCCCAACCTGCTGCAGGCCGGCGAGTTCTTTTCCGCGGAAACGGCGAAGGAACGCCTCGAGTTCGCGCTCGAGGCGTACCTCGCCGGGCTGAAGGTCCTGGCGAAGAACTAGGGCCGCAACACGATCTTGCCGCGGGTGTGCCGCTGCTCCAGCTCGCGGTAGGCGTCCCGGACCTCCTCCAGCGGAAACACCCGGGCGATCGGCAGCTCCAGCAATCCCTTGTCCAGCAGCAGACCCAGCTCGCGCAGGACGTCGGCCGACGCGCCCGCCGCGTTGCCGTCGGTCTTGACGTTGTACTTCTCGGCCGCGGCCCAGTCGATGATCGTGTCGATCCGTCCCGGGTGGATGCCCAGGTGGAGCGCCAGTTCCACGTACCCGGAGCCGAAGGTGTCCACGAACGCGTGCACGCCGGAAGGCGCGGCTTCCCGGATCCGCGACAGCACGCCCTCGCCGTAGGCGACCGGGATGACGCCGAGCCCGCGCAGCCACTCGTGGTTCGCCTCGCCGGCCAGGCCGATCACCGTGGCCCCGGCCAGCTTCGCGAGCTGGACAGCCAGGGAGCCGACCCCGCCCGCGGCGCCCGAGACGACGACGGTGTCACCCTCTCGCGGGCAGACCGCGGCCACCGCGGCGTACGCGGTCGTGCCGGCGACGAACAGCGAACCGGCGACCTCCCACGGCACACCGTCCGGCCGCGGCGTGAGGTTCTCGGCCTCGGCGACGACGAACTCGGCGTGGCTCGACCGCGTGTCGACGAACCCGATCACCTCGTCGCCGACAGCGATGTCCGAGACGCCTTCGCCGAGCGAAGCGACAACCCCCGCGAAGTCGCTGCCCTGTCCCGAAGGGAACGTCGCCGGGAAGCGTTCGTGCAGGAATCCCTGCCGGATGGCGGCCTCGCCCGGATTGATCCCGGCGGCCCGCACCTCGACGAGCACCTGGCCCGGTCCTGGGACCGGCCGGGGGACGTCCTCGACCCGCAGGACCTCCACGTCGCCGTATTCGTCGAACCTGATCGCGCGCGCCATGGGGCCTCCTCTAAGTCGTTGCTGAATACAAGCAACGACCCGGCTCCCGGTTTTAATCCCTACCCGGCGAGGCGGCGGACCACGCCGTCGGCCAGCAGCCGGCCGCGGTCGGTGAGCACCGCGCGGCCCCGGGAGTCCAAAGCGGACGGATCGAGCAGCCCCTCGGCCGCGGCCGCCCGCGCCTCGGCCAGCCCCGGCTCGTCGAGCACGTCGAGCGGCAGCCCCTCGGCGACGCGCAGCTCGAGCATGATCCGCTCGAGGTGCTGGTCGTCGTCGGTGAGCACCTCGCGCCCGCCCGCGGGCGAGTCGCCGGCGGCGAGCAGCGCGGCATACCGGGCCGGGTGCTTGACGTTCCACCAGCGCACTCCGCCGACGTGGCTGTGCGCGCCCGGACCGGCGCCCCACCAGTCGTCACCCCGCCAGTAGCCGAGGTTGTGCCGGCAGCGGGCCGCGTCGGACGCCGCCCAGTTCGACACCTCGTACCAGCGCAGCCCGGCCGAGGACAGCATGGCGTCGATCATCTCGTAGTCCGCGGCGAGGACGTCGTCGTCCGGCGCCGGCAGCTCGCCCCGGCGGACGCGGCGGGCCAGCGCCGTGCCCTCCTCGACGATCAGCGCATACGCCGAGACGTGGTCGACGCCGGCGGCCAGCACGGCGTCGAGCGTCGCCCGCAGGTCGTCGGCGCGCTCCCCCGGCGTGCCGTAGATCACGTCGAGGTTCACGTGGTCGAACCCGGCCGCGCGCGCTTCGGCGGCCGCCGCGCCCGGGCGGCCCGGGGTGTGCACGCGGTCGAGGATCTTCAGCACGTGCGGCGCGGCCGACTGCATGCCCAGCGACACCCGCGTGTAGCCCGCTTCGCGGATGCCGGCGAAGAACTCCGGCGACGTCGACTCCGGGTTCGATTCCGTCGTCACCTCGGCCCCCGGCGCCAGCCCGAAGACGTCGCGGACGGCGTCGAGCACCGACCGCAGCCCGTCGGCGCCCAGCAGCGACGGCGTGCCGCCGCCGACGAACACGGTGTCGGCGGCGGGTGGCACGACGAGCACGCGCGCGGCGAGTTCGAGTTCGCGCCGCAGCCCTTCGAGCCAGGACTGCGGCGACGAACCGGTGTCGAGCTCGCCCGCGGTGTAGGTGTTGAAGTCGCAGTACCCGCAGCGCGTGGCGCAGAACGGGACGTGCACGTACACCCCGAACGCTCTGCTGCCCAGCCCCTTCAGCGCGCTTTCCGGCAACGCCGGATCGATCGGTGTGGCGGGGTCGGGACGCAGCTGGGGCACGCTCGAATTGTCCACCCCGTCACGCCCGGTCGCCTCAAGGGGCCGATCGGGTTAACACCTGTTACGACGCCGGGAGGTTGGCCGCCGCCCAGTCCGGATCGACCGGGATCAGCTCGATGACGTCGAGCAGCACGCCGTTCGGATCCGCGACGTAGAAGTGCCGCTGCCCGTAGACCTCGTCGATGACCGGGGTGACCAGCTCGACCCCCGCCTCCTCCAGCCGGTTCGCCTCGGCGCGGGCGTCTTCGACGACGAGGCCGAACATCAGCCCGGCCGTCTCCCGCGCGCGGTGAGCCGGCGGCACCGACTCGTGCCCCCGCTGCACGAAGCTGATCTCGTACCCCGGCGCGCCGGCGTTGACGCTGGCGAACCAGTCGAGCTCGACGGTGACCGGCAGGCCGACGACGTCCGCGTAGAAGCGGGTGGTCGCGGCGACGTCGTCGACCAGGTAGCCCGCCCCGAAACCCTTGACCTGCATCAGCGGATCCCCTCCTTCAAATCACTGTGTCTGTAGTACTCTAACCATAGTGGTATACGGGATGCAAGCGAGATTCCCGGCCGTAACGCTCCGCAATCGCGTGCGACTTCTCCGGTATGACGGGTCTCGAAGTCGCGGTCGGCTGGCTCATCGCGTGGGCCGTGCGCAAGGCGGGCCGGGTGGGCAAGCGGGTCGACGCCGAAGTCGATCGGGCCGTCGACGCGGGGCTCGACCGGCTGCACGACCTGGTCGCGGCCAAGCTGGGCGACGATCCGGCGCTGGCGAAGCTGCGGGACGAAGCCGCGAAGACCGGCGAAGTGGGCACCCGGACGCAGGCGCGGGTCCGGCTGGCCCTCGAGGACGCGGTGGAGCAGGACCCGGACTTCACCGCCGCGATCGAGCAAGCGGTGGCCGGCCTGGAATCGACCGCCGGCTCGCACGCCGTGGTCGTCCACGGTGACGTCCGCGCCGACCACGGCGGCATCTCGATCGGCGGCGTGACCGGCGGGCAGGTGACGCTCGGGGACCCTCGGGGGCCGGACCGGTCGCAGGGCTGACCGCGTCCGGCTCGCTGCACGCCGCCCACTCCGGCACCGCCATCGGCACGGCGGGCCAGGTCTTCGTCGCCGCATCCGGCCGGACCGCCGGCTTCGCCCCGGACACCCCGGTGTCGCCGCAGATCAACCAGCTCGCCCCGATCGTGGGCCGCGACGACGAACTCCGGCGGCTGCACGCGGCCGCCGCCGGCCGGCCCGGCCGCCCGGTGGTGCGGGTGCTGGCCGGGCTCGGCGGCGTCGGCAAGACGAGCCTGGCCCGCGCGTACGCCGGCCGGCACCGGGCGGACTACGGCGTCGTGTGGTGGGTGCACGCCGAGGACCCGGCGGCAGTCGACCGGGAGTTCCGCGCCCTGCTGGAACTGCTGAACCCGGACGGGGCCCGGCACATCCAGGACGCGGTGACCGCGGCCCACGCCGCGCTCGCCCGGCAGCCCAAGCCGTGGCTGCTGGTCCTCGACAACGTCACCGAACCGGCCGCCGCCACCCCGCTGATCCCGGCCGCGGGCACCGGCCTGGTGCTGGTGACCAGCCGGGCGACGCACTGGCCCGACCCGCTGCTGGTGCGCGTGACCAAGCTCGGCCTCGACGCCGCCGCCGACCTGCTCCTCTCGTTGAAACCGGACGACGACCGCGCCCGCGCGGTCGCCCTCGCGCGGGAAGTGGACCGGCTGCCGCTGGCGCTGGTCCAGGCCGGGTCGTTCGCCCGCGCCAACGCCCTCGACCTGGGGACCTACCTGCGGCTGTACCGGAAGAACCGCGCCGAGCTCCACCGCGAAGGACGGCTCGGCGACGACTACCCGCACACCGTGGCCACCACCTGGCAGCTGGCCATCGAGCGCCTCCCCGCGACCGCCCGCGCGGTGCTGAACCTGCTGTGCTGCTACGCCCCCGACGCGATTCCCGCCGGCCTGCTGCTGGCTCCCCCCGACCCGGCCTACATCGCGCTGCCGGCGTCGCTGGAACCCCGGCTGCGGCCGCTGCTCGAAAACGAGCTGGCCCGGCACCGGGCGGTGGGCGAGCTGCTGTCCTACAGCCTGTGCACCACGACCGACGGGCAGCAGGCGGTCGACGTGCACCGGCTGCTCCAGGCGGTCAACCGCGAACAGCTGGTGGCCGAGGGAACGGCCGACGACTGGGCGCGGGCGGCCCACGAGCTCCTGCTGGAGATCACCCCGGGCGTGCTGGACGACGCCGAGGCACTGAACCGGTGGAACGTCGTGCACACGCACCTGCGGGCGCTGCTGGAGCACCTCGATCCCGGCTCGCCCGAAACCCTGGCCACCCGCCTCGACCTCGCCGACCGCACCGGGCAGGCCGGCAACGCGGGCGACGCGCAGGCGCAGTTCGCGGCCCTGGTCCCGCTCTGCGAAACCGTGCTGGGCCCGCGGCACCCCGTCACCCTCACCACCCGCAACAACCTGGCGTACTGGACGGCGGTGTCCGGCGACACCGCCACCGCGCTCGCCGGGTGCGCCGCACTGCTGCCGGTCTGCGAAGAGGTGCTCGGTCCCGAACACCCGCTCACCCTGACCGCGCTCGGCAACCTCGCCAATTGGAGCGGGAAATCGGGCGATCCGGCGGGCGCCCGCGAGAAGTATGCGGCCCTGCACGAAACCTACGTCCGGCTGTTCGGCCACCGAGATCCCGGCACGCTCGCCGTCCGTGGCAGTCTCGCCCAGTGGATCGGCCGGACCGGCTCGCCGACCGCCGCGCGTGACGAGTTCCTCGCGCTGCTCCCGATCACCGAACGGGTGCTCGGCCCGCACCACCTCGACACGTTCACCGTCCGCGGCAGCCTCGCCCACTGGACCGGCGAAGCCGGGGATCCGGCGCGAGCCCGCGACGAGTTCGTCAGCCTGCTGCCCGCCTGCCGGAACCTGCTCGGCGCGCTGCACCCCTTCACCCTCACCACCCGGCACAACCTGGCCCACTGGACCGGCGAAGCCGGCGATCCGGGCGAGGCGCGCGACCAGCTCACCGAACTGCTGCCGACGTTCGACCGGGTGCTCGGTCCCCAGCACCCCGAGGCCGCGGTCGCCCGCGCGAACCTCGCCCACTGGACGACCATGGTGCCCCCGCGGCCGCGGACCGGCGTTCGCGGTCAAAAGGCCAGGTAGACGGCTTGAGTGAGCCCGGTCCCAACATCCGGACGGGGCTCGACCACATTGTGGGCACGTGAGACGCTGGCGACGTGACTCGCGCCGGAATCCGCCTGGTGGCCCGCCGCCACGTCGACCTCCGGCGTGTGGCGAGCGCACTCTGTGTCGTGTCCCGCTGACTCCCCGCCACCACCACGACGGACCGGGCACCGGTCGCGCACGGCAACGCTGCCGCGCGGCCCACGCCCTCCCAACCGCCTCGGAGGACACCCTCATGACCACGCCCACGCGCCAGACCCCAGCCCGCCCCGCGCGTGCCAAGCAGAAGCGCGGTGAAGGGCAGTGGGCGCTCGGTTACCGGGAGCCGCTGAACCCGAACGAGCGGTCCAAGAAGGACGACCACCCGCTCAACGTGCGGGCGCGCATCGAAAACATCTACGCCCACCGCGGATTCGACGCCATCGACCCGGGTGACCTGCGCGGGCGGTTCCGCTGGTTCGGCCTCTACACCCAGCGCAAGCCGGGGATCGACGGAGGCCGCACGGCGACGCTGGAGCCCGAGGAGCTCGACGACCGCTACTTCATGCTGCGGGTCCGCATCGACGGCGGCGCGCTGACCACCGAGCAGCTCACCGTGCTCGGCGAGATCTCGCAGGCGTACGCGCGCGACACCGCCGACATCACCGACCGGCAGAACATCCAGTACCACTGGATCCGGATCGAGGACGTCCCGGCGATCTGGGCCAAGCTCGAGAACGCCGGCATGACCACGATGGAAGCCTGCGGCGACAGCCCGCGCGTCATCCTCGGCTCGCCGGTCGCGGGCATCGCCGCGGCCGAGGTGATCGACGGCACCCCGGCGATCGAGGAGATCAAGCGCCGCTACATCGGCAAGCCGGAATTCGCCAACCTGCCGCGCAAGTTCAAGACCGCGATCTCCGGCCAGCCCGACGTCGCCCACGAGATCCACGACGTCGCCTTCGTCGGCGTGGACCACCCCGAACACGGGCCCGGCTTCGACGTCTGGGTCGGCGGCGGCCTGTCCACCAACCCGATGCTCGGGCAGCGCCTCGGCGCCTGGATCCCCCTGGCCGAGGTCCCGGACGTCTGGGAAGGCGTCATCTCGATCTTCCGCGACTACGGCTACCGGCGGCTGCGCTCGCGGGCCCGGATCAAGTTCCTGGTCAAGGACTGGGGCGCGGAGAAGTTCCGGCAGGTGCTGCAGGACGAGTACCTCAAGCGCGAGCTGATCGACGGCCCGCCACCGGTGGACCCGGCCGTCCCGATCGACCACGTCGGCGTGCACCCCCAGGTCGACGGCAAGTTCTACGTCGGCGCCGCACCGATCGCCGGCCGGTCCAGCGGCGGCACGCTGGTCGCCGTCGCCAAGGCCGCCGAGCGGGCCGGCTCCGGCCGGGTGCGGCTCACCCCGCAGCAGAAGCTCGTCGTGCTCGACGTCCCCGAGGCCCAGGTCGCCACCCTGTCCGCCGAACTGGCCGAACTGGGGCTGGAGACGAAGCCGTCGCCGTGGCGGCGCGGCGTGATGGCCTGCACCGGGCTGGAGTTCTGCAAGCTCGCCATCGTCGAGACGAAGGCCCGCGCGCAGCAGCTCGTCGCGGACCTCGAGAAGTCCCTCGCCGACATCCAGGACGGCCTCGACACGCCGGTGACCGTGCACCTCAACGGCTGCCCCAACTCCTGCGCGCGGATCCAGACCGCGGACATCGGCCTCAAGGGCCAGATCGTCACCGACGCCGACGGCAACCAGGTCGAGGGCTTCCAGGTGCACCTCGGCGGCGGGCTCGGCCTCGACGCCGGGTTCGGCCGGAAGCTGCGCGGCCACAAGGTGACTTCGGGCGAGCTGACCGGGTACGTCGAACGGGTCGTGCGCAATTACGTCGCCGGGCGCGAAGACGGCGAGCGGTTCGCGCAGTGGGCTGCCCGCGCCGACGAAAGCGCGCTCCAGTGACCGAACGCGCGGCGCCGTACTACTGCCCCTATTGCGGCGACGAGGACCTCCGGCCGGAAGAGAACGGCGGCTGGCTGTGTTCTGCTTGTCGCCGGGTTTTCTCGGTCAAGTTCCTCGGACTGTCCCTTCCGGAGGTATCCCGATGACCGCCACCGCCGACTACAAGACCCTCGCCGAACGCGCTTCGCGGGAACTCGCCGACGCGACCGCGGAAGAAGCGCTGCGCTGGACCGTCGACACGTTCGGCGACGACTTCATCGTCGCGTCCAACATGCAGGACGCCGTGCTGATCGACCTCGCCACCAAGGTGAAGTCCGATGTGGACGTTCTGTTCCTGGAGACCGGTTACCACTTCCCGGAGACGATCGGCACGCGCGACGCCGTCCAGACGGTCTACCCGGACGTGAAGATCGTGAACGCGCAGGCCGCGCAGAGCGTCGCCGAGCAGGACGCGGAGTACGGCCCGAAGCTGCACGACCGCGACGCCACGCTGTGCTGCAACCTGCGCAAGGTCGTGCCGCTGCGCAAGACCCTCGCGAACTACTCGGCGTGGGTGACCGGCGTCCGGCGCGTGGACGCCCCGACCCGCGCGAACACCCCGATCGTCACCTGGGACGACCGCAACGGCCTGGTCAAGATCAACCCGATCGCGGCGTGGACCGACGACGAGTTCAACGGCTACATCCGCGAGCACGGGATTCTCGAGAACCCGCTGGTGTCGATCGGGTTCCTGTCGATCGGCTGCGCGCCCTGCACGGCTCGCGTGGAGCCGGGGCAGGACCCGCGCAGCGGCCGGTGGGCGGGGCAGAGCAAGACCGAGTGCGGACTGCACGGCTGAGGAAGGGACGCATGACGACCTTGGAGCCCGCGACCGATGCGGCACAAGACAACCTGGCGGCCTTGGAGTCCGAGGCCATCCACATCTTCCGGGAGGTGGCCGGCGAGTTCGACCGCCCGGTGATCCTGTTCTCCGGCGGCAAGGATTCCACGCTGCTGCTGCACCTGGCGATCAAGGCGTTCTGGCCGGCGCCGGTGCCGTTCCCGCTGCTGCACGTGGACACCGGGCACAACTTCGACGAGGTCATCGAGTTCCGTGACCGCGTCGTCGCGCGCCACGGCCTGCGCCTGGTCGTCGCGAAGGTGCAGGACTGGATCGACGACGGGCGCCTGGAAGAGCGCGCGGACGGGATGCGCAACCCGCTGCAGACCACGCCGCTGCTCGACACGATCGCCGAAAACAAGTTCGACGCCGTCTTCGGCGGCGGCCGCCGCGACGAGGAACGAGCCCGGGCCAAGGAGCGGATCTTCAGCCTCCGCAACGCCTTCGGCCAGTGGGAACCGCGCCGGCAGCGGCCCGAGCTGTGGAACCTCTACAACGGGCGGCACCGCCCGGGCGAGCAGGTCCGCGTCTTCCCGCTGTCCAATTGGACCGAGGCCGACGTCTGGAACTACATCGCCCGCGAGAAGGTCGAGCTGCCGTCGATCTACTACGCGCACCAGCGCGAGGTCTACCTGCGCGACGGGATGCTGCTGGCCGAGGGCCCGTGGGGCGGCCCGCGGCCCGGCGAAGAGGTCCGGGAGCTGACCGTCCGCTACCGGACCGTCGGCGACGGCTCGTGCACCGGCGCGATCGAATCCACCGCGGCCACCGTCGAAGAGGTGATCGCCGAGGTGTCGGCTTCGCGGCTCACCGAGCGGGGCGCGACCCGCGCCGACGACCGGATGTCCGAGGCGGCCATGGAAGACCGCAAGCGTGAGGGGTACTTCTGATGAGTTCGCTGCTGCGCCTGGCCACCGCCGGGAGCGTCGACGACGGCAAGTCCACCCTGGTCGGCCGGCTGCTGTACGACACGAAGTCGGTGCTCGCCGACCAGCTCGACGCCGTCACCCGCGCGTCCGTCGACAAGGGACTGTCCACACCGGATCTTTCGCTGCTCGTCGACGGCCTGCGCTCGGAGCGCGAGCAGGGCATCACCATCGACGTCGCGTACCGCTACTTCGCCACGCCGAAGCGGTCGTTCGTGCTGGCCGACACGCCGGGGCACGTGCAGTACACGCGCAACACGGTGACCGGCGCGTCCACCGCGCAGCTGGCCGTGCTGCTGGTCGACGCGCGCAAGGGCGTCATCGAGCAGACCCGGCGGCACGCGGCCGTGCTGGCCCTGCTGGGCGTGCCGCAGCTGGTGCTGGCGGTGAACAAGATCGACCTGGTCGGCTACGACGAGGCGACGTTCACGGTGATCGCCGAGGAGTTCGCCGAGAACGCCCTTTCACTGGGCTACGAGCGCGGGTCCGTGCTCGCCATCCCGGTGTCGGCGCTGGAAGGCGACAACGTGGCGACGCGCTCGGAGCGGACGCCGTGGTACACCGGGCCGAGCCTGCTGGAGCACCTGGAGGACGTGCCGGTCGCACCCGACCCGCACGACTCCGCGCTGCGGTTCCCGGTGCAGTACGTGATCCGGCCGCGCACCCCGGAGTACCTCGACTACCGCGGTTACGCGGGCCAGATCGCGGCGGGCACGGTCCGGCCGGGCGACGAGATCGTCGTGCTGCCGCAGGGCATCCGCAGCCGCGTCGAACGGATCGACACCGCGGACGGACCGCTGGCCGAGGCCGGCGCCGGGACGTCGGTGACGCTGCTGCTCACCGACGACATCGACATCTCCCGCGGCGACCTGATCGCCGCCGCGGACGCGCCGCCGCGGATCACCGACGAGATCACCGGCACGCTGTGCTGGCTGTCGTCCAAGCCGCTGAAGCCGGGCGCGCGCGTGCTGGTCAAGCACGGCACCCGCACGGTGCAGGCGCTGGTCGACGAGCTGCACGCGCGGTTCGACGAGCAGACCCTGTCCAGTGTGGACTCGCCGGCGTCGCTGGAGCTCAACGACATCGGCCGCGTCACGCTGCGGCTGGCCGAGGAGCTGGGCGTCGACGACTACGGCGTCAGCCCGCGCACCGGCGCGTTCCTGGTGATCGACCCGAAGGACGGCGACACCCTCGCGGCCGGCCTGGTGGGTGAGCGCTTCTCGTGACGCCTCCCCTGGTCGCCGTCGCGCACGGCAGCCGTGACCCCCGCTCGGCGGCGACCGTGCGGGCGCTCGTCGACGTCGTGCGCGCCCAAGCCCCGGGCGTGCCGGTGCACGAGTCCTTTTTGGACCTTTCGGCACCGCTCGTCACGGAGGTGCTGCGGGGGTTGTACGACTCCGGCCACCGGACGGCGGTCGTGGTGCCGTTGCTGCTGGGCAGCGCGTTCCACGCCCGGGTCGACCTGCCGGCGTTGATCGACTCGGTCGTCACGGACTGCCCGGGCTTCCGGGTGCAGGTTTCGGACGTGCTGGGCGCCGACCCGGCGCTGGAGGCGGTCGCCTTGGACCGGCTGGCGGCGGCGCCTCACCGTGGGGGCACGGGAGTGCTGGTCAGCGCGGTCGGTTCGTCGAACGCTTCCGCGAACGCGGTGGTGGCTTCGCTGGCCGCGCGGTGGGAAGAGCGGTTGGGTGTCCCGGTGAGCGAGGCGTTCGCGTCCGCCACCCAGCCGGACATCCCCACCGCGGCGGCCGCGTTGCGGACGCGGGGCGTGCGGCACCTGGTCGTCGCGTCGTGGTTCCTGGCGCCGGGCCTGCTGCCGGACCGGATCGCCCGGCTGGCCCGTGAAGCCGACCCGGGCGCGTTCGTCGCCGAGCCGCTGGCGGACGACCCGCGCGTCGCGGACGTCGTGGTCAGCCGGTACGCCTCCGCAGTCAGCGGGTTGCTCCGCCAGTACGCCTGACACCGCCAAAAGGCGAGCCTTTTTCACATTTTTGTTACCCAGCGCGTATGGGAACGGTGAATCCTTGACGTCCTACTTAACTTGCCGGTAACAATCGGGTCGGCTGCGCAGCTTTCCTCCCTCCCCTCGTGAAACCGCAGGTAGGTGGACACAGATGAAAGCGCTTCACTTTTCCCGGATCGCCGCGCTGACCGCGGCCGCGGTGCTCCCCCTCGCTCTCGCCGCTCCGGCGTCGGCGGCCACCAGCGTCACCTTCGACTGCCAGGCCAACGCGCCGATCGTCGGGCCGCAGAAGGTGGCGCTGAACCAGGACGCCGACGTCAGCGCGCCCGCCACGGTCGCTCCCGGCGGGGCGTTCGACGTCGTCATCGATCCCGCTCCGAACACCGTGCCGGGCACGGTGAGCGGGAACAAGGTCAAGAACATCAACACCTTCGCACTCAAGATCCCGATCCCGGCGAACTCGTCGTACGTCGGCGCGGATCTGGCGGGCGGTTCCGGCCTGGGCGCCACCCCGCCGAAGATCTCGGTCGCGAACGGCGTCGCCACGCTGAGCTTCCCCGGCCCGATCGCCGGCGGCGCGACGTTCGAACTGCCCACCGTCACTGCGCACCTGAAGGCGGGCCAGTCGGGCACGATCCAGACCAAGCTGGCCGGCACCGGCTACACCGACCCGGGCCTGACGTTCAAGGCGGTGGCGAGCACGATCATCGGCGACCTCACCGCGCCGACGGCCTGCTTCCCCAACCCCAGCCCGGTCTTCACCACGACGACCATCGGCTGAGCACCGGATCACCCTACGGGCGAAAGTCCGTAGGGTGATCGCATGGGGAACTTCGAACTCGCTCAGGTCAACATCAGCCGGATGAAGGCGCCGCTCGACGACGAGTCCTTCCGCGACTTCGTCGACGCTCTGGAGCCGGTCAACGCCGTCGCCGACCGGGCGCCGGGCTTCGTGTGGCGGCTGCAGACCGAGGACGGCGACGCGACCTCGGTCCGCGCCTTCGAATGGGACGTGCGCGGCACGTCCGGGATCCTGGTCAACATGTCCGTGTGGACGTCGGTGGAGGCGCTGGCGGACTTCGTGTTCTCCGGCGAGCACCTGGCGATCCTCAAGCGCCGCCGCGAGTGGTTCCACCACGTCCGGGACGTGATGACCGCGCTGTGGTGGGTGCCCGCCGGGTACCGGCCGACCACCGCCGACGCCGAAGCGAAGATCAAGCACCTGCGCGTCCACGGTCCGACGCCCGAGGCGTTCACGCTGAAGCAGCACTTCTCCCCGGCCGCCGCCGCCCGGCAGGGTGAGGCCGATTGGCTGTGCCCCGCGTAACACCGGGCGGGCGAGGCGGATGTGCAAGGGTGTCGGCATGGCTGACGAACTGGTGCACTACGACGTGGTGGGCGGCACCGCCACGATCACCCTGGACTCCCCGCACAACCGCAACGCGCTCTCCGCCCAGTTGCGCCGCGAACTGTCGGACTCGCTGGCCAAGGCGGCCGCCGACGACGCCGTCCGCGTGATCGTGCTGACCCACACCGGGCCGGTGTTCTGCGCGGGGATGGACCTCAAGGAGGCCCGCGGCGCCGGCGCGGGCGACCAGGGCGTGAACGAGTTCCCGAAGATCCTCGAACAGCTGTGGACCAGCCCGAAGCCGGTGGTCGCCCGGCTGGCCGGCCCCGCCCGCGCGGGCGGCATCGGCATGGTGGCTGCGTGCGACATCGCGGTGGCGGTCCCGGAAGCGACGTTCGCCTTCTCCGAAGTCCGCATCGGCGTCGTCCCGGCCATCATCTCCCTGACCGTCCTCCCGCGCCTCGACCCGCGCGCGGCGCACGAGCTGTTCCTGACGGGCGACACCTTCGACGCCCGCCGCGCGGTCGAGATCGGCCTGCTGAACTCGGCGACCGACGACCTCGACGCCGAAGTGGCCCGGTTCGTGAAGTCGCTGGCGGCGGGCGGCCCGAAGGCGCTGGCCGAGACGAAGGCACTGCTGAGCCGTCCCCGCCCGGCGACCCCCTCGGACGGCTTCGAGGAGATGCTCGGCCTGTCGGCGAAGTTCTTCGCCAGCGAGGAAGGCCAGGAGGGCATCCTGGCCTTCGCTCAGAAGCGCAAGCCGAACTGGGTCCCCCAGGCCTGAAGCGCCCCAATGTGGCGTTGGTTGCGTCCAGCGCACCCAATGTGGCGTTCGGTGCGTCCAAC
>NZ_JBSGJD010000055.1:0-42186 GCF_053605405.1 Amycolatopsis sp. NPDC003861 | reverse complement strand
GCCGGACCGGCCAGCGCGGGCGGGACGGCGGCCGCGGCGAGCCCGGCGGCCGCGAGGGCACCGAACTGCCGGCGCGACAACGGATTCTGGGCAGGGGGCGTCATGGCACTCTCCAGGGGTGACGGGGAGTTAACAGGAAACCAATCGGGACAACAGCTCCGGCGGGACCTCGCGGCGGAAGGCGGCGAGGTTCGCCCGCACCTGGCCGGCGCTCGTGGCGCCGACCAGGACGGAGGTGACGGCCGGGTGCGCGGCGGCGAACGCGAGCGCGCACGCGGCCAGGTCGTACCCCGCCGACGCGGCGACGTCGCGCATGCGCTGCGCGCGGGCCAGCAGGTCGGCCGGCGCCGGGGCGTAGTCGAACCAGGCACCCGGCCGGGGGTCGATGAGCAGACCGGAGTTGAACACCCCGCCGAGCACGACGTCCACCCCGCGTTCGCCGCAGAGGTCGAGCAGGCGCTCACCACCGCGGTCGAGCAAGGTGTACCGGCCGGCGAGCAGGACGACGTCGACGTCGAGCCGTTCGACGAACCGGGCGGGCATCTGCCACTGGTTCATCCCGACGCCGATCGCGGAGACCACGCCTTCGTCGCGCAGCCGGCACAGCTCCGGCCACGCCTCGGTCGCGGCCTGCTCCTCGTGGTCGTCGGGGTCGTGCAGGTAGACGACGTCGACGCGGTCGCGGCCCAGGCGGTCGAGACTGCCCTCGATCCCCCGGCGGACGGCGTCCGCGGAGAAGTCGAAGCGGCAGCCACCGTCGGTGAGCGTCCGGCCCACCTTCGTCGACACCACGAACGGGCCCGCGGGAAGCGCCCGGCCGAGCCGGCGCTCGGCCAGCCCGAAGCCGTAGTACGGCGCGGTGTCGAAGGAACGCACCCCGGCGCCGGCCGCCGCGGTGACGATCTCCGCGGCGGCTTCGGCGCCGACCTCCCCGAAGACGTTGCCCAGGCCCGCGGTGCCCAGGCCGAGGTCCGCCATCAGGTCTGCCGCTTGCCGCTGGTGATGCGGGACATCACCAGCGCGATGAGGATGATCGCGCCGTTGAGCGCACCGATCCACTGGGCGGGCACGCCGGCCAGGGTCAGCACGTTCTGGATCATGTACAGCAGCAGGATGCCGGTGAACGCGCCGAAGAGCGTGCCGCGGCCGCCGTTCAGGCTCACGCCGCCGATCACCGCGGCGGCGAACACCGTGAAGATGTAGCCGTTGCCCTGCGCCGCGGCCACCGACGCCAGCCGGCCCGAGAGCAGCAGCCCGCCGAGCGCGGCCAGCACGCTGGCGCCGATCAGCACGATCCACACGATCCGGTCGGTCCGGATGCCCGCGGCCTTCGCCGCGTCCTCGTTCCCGCCGATCGCGTAGAGGCTGCGGCCGAACCGGGTGTAGCCGAGCAGGACGATCCCGCCCGCGAACAGCAGGACGCAGATCCAGATCGACGCCGGGATCCCGGCCCACAACGTCGTCCCGAGGTAGAGCATCGAGTCGGACATGCCGAAGAACGTCTGGCCGCCGGAGATCCCGGTGAGCAGGCCGCGCAGCACGATCAGCATGCCGAGGGTGACGACGAACCCGCTCAGCCCGAACCGGACGATCAGCAGGGCGTTGAGGGCGCCGACCACGACCCCGGCGAGGAGCACGATGGGGACCCCGGTCCAGGACGGCAGCAGCCCGAGCGAATGGCCGCCGGTGATCGTCAGCCAGGCCGCCACGCCGGGCGCGAGCCCGAACGTCGATTCCAGCGAGAGGTCCATCTTGCCGACGACCAGGACCATCGTCTGGGCGAGCACCAGCAGGGCGATCTCGGACATCGTCTGCAGGATGTTGATCACGTTGTCGTACTGGAGGAACACCGGGTTCACCAGCTGGCCGACGACGGCGATCGCGATGATCCCGGGCACCAGCGCGAAGTCGCGCAGGCGGGCCAGGGCGATGCGCCGGGGCGCGGCGGCCGGTCCGGTCCGCGGCGGGGCGCCCACCGCGGCGGGGCTTTCAGGCATCGAGGTCGACTCCTTCCATGGCGGCCACGACCTCGCGGTCCTGCCAGCCTGCGGGCATTTCGGTGGTGAGCCGGCCGTGCACCACGACCAGCAGCCGGTCGCACAGGCGCAGGTCGTCGAGTTCGTCCGAGGCGATCAGCACCGCGGTGCCCGCCGCGGCGGCCTCCGCGACCTTGCCCAGGAGGAACTCCTTCGACCGGACGTCGACCCCGGCGGTGGGTGTGATCAGCACCAGCAGCCGGGGGTCGCCCGCGAGGGCGCGGGCCATCACGACCTTCTGCTGGTTGCCGCCGGACAGCGCGGACACCGGCAGCTCGGGGCCCGGCGTCTTCACCGCCAGCCGGTCGATCATCTTCCCGGCGAGCCGGTCACGCAGGCCCGACCGGACGAAGATGCCGGGACCGAGCCGGTCCATGACGCTCATCGTCGTGTTGTCCGCAATGGACATCTCCGGCACGAAACCCTGGTGGTGCCGGTCTTCCGGGACGAATCCGACCCCGGCGGCCAGCGCGGACGGGACGTCGCCGGGCCGCGGCCGCCGGTCGGTGACGAAGACCGTGCCGGACGTGGGTTTGCGCAGCCCGGCCAGTGCCTCGGCCAGCTCGGTCTTGCCGCTGCCCCCCGACCCGGCCAGCCCGACGATCTCGCCCGGGGCGACGTCGAACGACACGTCCTCGAAGAACGGGGCGAGGCTCAGGTCGTCCACGCGGAGGACGGGTTCGTCGCCGTGCCGGACCGAGGACGCGCGTTCCTGCACCGTGACCGCGTTCTCGCCGGTCATCGCCGCGACGAGGTCGGCCTTCGGCAGCTCGGCGACCGGCGCGGTGAGGACGTGCCGGGCGTCCCGGTACACCGTCACCGTGTCGCAGATTTCGTACACCTCCTGCAGGTGGTGGCTGATGAACAGGAAGGTGACGCCTTGCCGCTGCAGCTCGGCGACGTGCCCGAACAGCCGGGTGATGGCGGCCCCGTCGAGCTGCGCGGTCGGCTCGTCGAGGATGACGAACCGGGCGCCGAACGACAGGGCCCGCGCGATCTCCACGAACTGCCGCTGCTCCACGCTCAGCTCCCGGGCCGGCCGGTGCACGTCGACGTCCACCGACCAGCGTTCCAGCAGCTCGGCGGCCGAGCGGCGCAGCGCGGCCCAGCGGACGAACCCGCCGCGGGTCTCCTGCCGGTTGAGGAACAGGTTCTCCGCCACCGACAGCTCGGGGATGATCGTCGACCGCTGGTACACGCAGGCCACCCGGGACCGCCAGGCGTCCCGGTCGGCCAGGGCCGGGGCCGGCTCCCCGTCCAGCCGCACGGTGCCGGCGTCCGGCTCGGTCAGTCCGGTGAGGACGGACACCAGGGTCGACTTGCCGGCTCCGTTGCGGCCGACCAGGGCGTGCGTCTGTCCGGGTAGGACGGTCAGGTCGGCGTGGTCGAGCGCCACGGTGGCGCCGTAGCGCTTGACCACCCCGTGCGCCTCGACGACCGGCACGGTGCTCATGTTCGCTTCCTCTCGCCAACCGGATCAGCTCTTGCTGTTGCCCCACAGGGACTGGTCGTCGACCTTGACGCTGCTCACCGGGCCGAAGGTGGCACCGTCCGCGGTGACCAGCGGCGCGGCCAGCTGGTCCTCCATCAGGCCCTCGCGGACCTGGATGATGGTGCTGTCGTGGTCGGTCTTGCCCGCGGCCGGCGTCTTCCCGTCGATGGCGTCCTTGACGTACTGCAGGGCGTACTTGGCGAACAGGTCCGCGGGCTGGGACACGGTCGCGTCCATTTCGCCGGCCCGGATCTTGGCGAGCTCCTCGGGGATACCGTCGTTGGACACGATGAACACGTGCTTCGGGTCGCTCGCCGGGACCGCCAGGCCACGCTGCTTCAGCAGCTGCAGCGTGCCGGACAGGGCGAAGCTGGACTGCATGTAGACGCCCTTGATGTCCGGGTTCGCGGTCAGCCGGGTCTGCAGCTTCTGGGCGGCGGTGTTGGCGTCCCAGTTGGTCGCCTCGCCGAACACCGTGATGCCCGGGAAGTTCTTCTTCATGCAGTCGTTGAAGGCTTCGGTGCGGTCGCGGCCGTTGATCGAGGCGAGGTCGCCCTGCAGCATCACGACCTTGCCCTGGCCGCCGAGCTTGGTGCCGAGGAACTGGCAGGCCTTCTCGCCGTACGCGCGGTTGTCGGCCCGCACGACCATGTAGACGTTGCCCTGGTCGGGCCGGGTGTCGACGGAGACGACCGGGATCTTCTTGGTCGCGAGCTGCTGCAGGGTCGGGATGATCGCCGCGGTGTCCTGCGGGGCCATCACCACGCCCTTGACGCCCTGGCTGATCATCGTCTGCACGTTGGCCGTCAGGTTGGCGACGTCGTTCTGCGAGTTGGTGGTCTTGAGGTCGAGCCCGAACTGCCCGGCGAACTGGGGCACGTACTTGATGTAGGCGTTCCAGAAGTCGGTGTCCGAGCGGGGGTAGTCGACCCCGACGACGGTCTTGCCGCCCGAAGCGGCGGTCGTGCCGCCGCCGCTGCAGCCGGCCAGTGCGGCCGCGGTCAGGACGCCGGCGGTGACGACGACGGCGGCGCGCAGGTGCGGGAACTTCATGACCTCTCCTCGTTGACAGGTTTCGGGCGGAGACGGAGGCCGGACATCCCGCCGTCCACGGCGAGATCGGTGCCGGTGGTGGCGCCGGACTGCGGGCCGGCCAGGTAGCAGATCGCCGCGGCGACCTCGTCGGCGGTGACGAGCCGGCCGGTGGGCTGGCGCGCGGCGAGCGCCGCCAGCTCGGCCTCGGGATCGTCGGCTTGCGAGAGCAGCCGGTCGATCCACGGGGTGTGCGCGGTGCCGGGGTTGACGCAGCACACGCGGATGCCTTCGGCCAGGTGGTCGGCGGCCATCGCGCGGGTGAGCGCGAGGACCGCGCCTTTCGTGGCGCTGTAGAGCGCTCGTTGCGGCAGCCCGGCGGTGGCCGCGATCGAACAGGTGTTCACGATCGCCGCCGCGGCCGACTCCCGCAGGTGCGGCAGCGCCGCGCGGGTCACTCGCACCATGCCCACGACGTTGACGTCGAAGACGCGGTGCCACTCGGCGTCGTCGTTGTCGGAAACCGTGCCCTGCGCGCCGATCCCGGCGTTGTTGACCAGGACGTCCAGGCCGCCGAGGTGCTCGACCGCGGCGGCGATCGCGGCCCGGACCGAGCCGTCGTCCGAGACGTCGGCCCGCACCCCGGTCAACGGTTCCCCGACCCGGTCGTTCAGGTCGAGGCAGACGACCCGGGCGCCGCGCCCGGCCAGCATCCGCGCGGTGGCGAGCCCGATCCCGGACGCGCCGCCGGTCACAACCGCCCGGACGCCGTCGAACTCCCCGCCGCTCACGCGACCACCACCGCGTCCCGCTGCCAGACCGGGCCGTCGGGGAACCGGTACCGCGCCACGGATTCCGCGTGCAGCCGCGCGCCGAGGCCCGGTTCGCGCGGGGCCAGGTAGCGGCCGCGCTCGATCCGCACCGGGTCGACGAAGTGCTCGTGCAGGTGGTCCACGTACTCGATGACCCGGTCCTGCTGGGTCCCGCTCACCGCGACGAAGTCGAACATCGACAGGTGCTGGACCATTTCGCACAGCCCGACCCCGCCGGCGTGCGGGCACACCGGGACACCGAACTTCGCGGCCAGCAACAGGATCGCGATGTTCTCGGTGACCCCGGCGACCCGGCTGGCGTCGAGCTGGAGGACGTCGATCGCTTCCGCCTGCAGCAGCTGCTTGAACATCACCGCGTTGTGCGTGTGCTCGCCGGTGGCCACCTTGATCGGCGCGACGGCCCGGCGGATGGCCGCGTGGCCGAGCACGTCGTCGGGCGAGGTCGGCTCCTCGATCCAGTACGGGTCGAACTCGGCGAGCGGGCGCAGCCATTCGATGGCCTGCCCGACGCCCCAGGCCTGGTTGGCGTCGATGGCGATCCGGACGTCCGGGCCGACGACGTCCCGCGCGAGCCGCAGCCGGCGGACGTCTTCGTCGAGGTCGGCCCCGACCTTGAGCTTGATCTGGGTGAAGCCGTCCTCGACCGCCTCCTTGGACAGCGCCGCCAGCTTCTCCGGCGAGTACCCGAGCCAGCCGGGAGTCGTGGTGTAGGCGGGAAAACCGGACTCCAGGAGTTCGGCCTGGCGGGCCGCGCGGCCGGGTTCGGCGCGGCGGAGGATGTCGAGGGCTTCGTCGCGGGTCAGGGCGTCCTGCAGGTACCGGAAGTCGACGAGACCGACCAGCTCTTCCGGGGGCATCTCGGCGAGCAGGCGCCAGACCGGCTTGCCTTCGCGGCGGGCGCGCAGATCCCAGGCCGCGTTGACGATCGCGGCGGCGGCCATGTGGATCGCGCCCTTGTCCGGGCCCAGCCACCGCAGCTGGCTGTCCCCGGTGAGCCGGCGGGAGAACGCGCCGAGGTCGGCGAGCGCGTCGGCCACCGGCATCCCGATGACCAGGGGCACGAGCGCCCGGACCGCGGCGACCTCGACGTCGTTGCCGCGGCCGACGGTGAAGGCGAGCCCGTAGCCCTCGTCGCCGTCGCTCGTGCGGATGGTCACGTACGCCGCCGAATAGTCGGGTTCCGGGTTCATCGCGTCGGACCCGTCGAGGCTCAGCGAAGTCGGGAAGCGCACGTCCACGGCGTCGATGGCGCTGATCACTTCGGCCAACGGGGCCACCTCTCCTTCGGGGCAGACAACATATGTATGGCTACGCGTCGGCACGCGGAATGTCCAGAGTCGATCCGTAACACGGCAATAACTTGGACTCTGAGTAGTTACTGACTACTTTCCGCACTTTTACATATGATGACTGGCTGAAGCTTTGAACAAGACATCATATGTCTGCTACCGTCCCCGGCCATGCGCTTCCAACGCCTCGGCGACCCCGGCCGCGAGATCCCCGTCGTCCTCGACGCAACCGGTGCGGCGCGGGACCTGCGTGCGCTGACCCCGGACGTCGACGGCGCCTTCTTCGCCGCCGACGGCGTCGCCCGGGCCCGGATGGCGATGCGCGAAGGCACGCTGCCGCTCCTGGATTCGGCGGGCCTGCGCGTCGGCGCCCCGGTGGCCCGGCCCGGCCTGCTCGTCTGCATCGGGCTGAACTACTCCGACCACGCCGCGGAAACCGGGGCCGAACCACCCGCGGAGCCGGTGGTGTTCCTCAAGGCCACCAACACGATCGTCGGCCCGGACGACACCGTGCTCATCCCGCGCACCAGCACGCGCACCGACTACGAGGTCGAACTCGCCGTCGTGCTCGGCGGGCGCGCGCGGTACCTGTCGTCGCCGGAGGAAGCCGACGCGGTCATCGCCGGGTACGCCGTCTCGAACGACGTCAGCGAACGCGAGTTCCAGCACGAACGCGGCGGCCAGTGGACCAAGGGCAAGTCCTGCGAGACGTTCAACCCGCTCGGCCCGTGGCTGGTCACCCCGGACGAGGCCGGCGACCCGCAGGACCTCGCCCTGCGGCTGGGCGTCAACGGGCAGCCGCGCCAGGACGGCACCACGAAGAACATGCTCTTCGACGTCCGCCACCTCGTCTGGTACCTCAGCCAGTTCATGGTGCTCGAACCGGGCGACGTCGTGAACACCGGCACGCCGGCCGGAGTCGCCTTCGGCGCCAACGACTTCCCCTATCTGTCCGAAGGGGACGAAGTGACCGTGGAGATCGACGGCCTCGGCCGCCAGCACCACCGGATCGGCCGGGCGTGACCGGCCGGCGCGTCGACGCGCACCACCACCTGTGGCAGACCTCCGTCCGCCGGCACGCGTGGCTGGACGGCGACGGCACCGCGGCCCTCCGCCGCGACTTCACCCCGGCGGACCTGCGCGCGGCCGCCGCGGGGATCGACGCGACCGTGCTCGTCCAAGTCCTGCCGGATCTCGAGGAGTCGGTCGAGTTCCTCGCGATCGCGGCCGCGGAGCCGCTCATCGCCGGCGTGGTCGGCTGGCTCGACCTCACCGATTCGCCCGCTCGGGACCTCGAACGGCTGCGGTCGGCCCCGGGCGGCGAGCTGCTGACCGGTATCCGCCACCTCGTCCAGGCCGAGCCCGACCCGCGCTGGCTCGAACGCGACGACGTCCTGGCCGGGCTGGCGGCGGTGCGGGACGCCGGGCTGGCGTACGACCTGCTCGTGCTGCCCCACCAGCTCCCGGCGGCCACTGCGGCGGTCCGGGCCCTGCCGGATCTCACCTTCGTCCTGGACCACCTCGCGAAACCACCGATCGCGAGCGGGGAACTGGAACCCTGGGCGAGCGAGCTGGCCACCCTGGCCCGGGAACCCAACGTCGTCGCCAAGCTATCCGGTCTGGTGACCGAAGCCGGCCGGCCGTGGCGCGTCGAGGATCTGCGGCCGTACACGGACACCGCCCTCACCGCGTTCGGCCCCGACCGGCTGATGCTCGGGTCCGACTGGCCGGTGTGCCTGCTCGCGGGCACGTACGCGGAAGTCATGGACGCCGCCGAAAGCCTCTTGGACGGCCTGACGCCGGCCGAGCAGGACGCCGTCCGCGGCGGGACCGCGACCCGCGTGTACGGGCTGGCGTCATGAGAGTCCGGCTCGCCTACGGGGAAACCGGCCTCGACCTGACCATCGACCCGGCGGTCACCACCGTGGTGACGCCGGTGCACCACCCGGTCACCGAGCCCGCGGACGTGCTGCTGCGCCGCGCGTTGCGCGAACCGGTCGCCGGGCCGCCGTTGCGGGAGCGGGTGCGGCCGGGGCAGACGGTCGCGATCTCGGCGTGCGACGGCACCCGGCCGCAGCCGCGCGAACTGATGATCCCCGCCATCCTCGCCGAACTCGACGGCGTCGTCCGCCTCGAGGACGTCGTCATCCTGGTCGCCACCGGCACCCACCGCGGCAACACCGACACCGAGCTGCGCGCGATGTTCGGCGACGAAGTCGTCGACACCGTCCGGATCGTCAACCACGACGCCCGCGACCGCGCGAGCCTCACCTGGCTCGGGCGTCACGGCGACGACGTCCCGGTGTGGCTGAACAGCGAGTGGGCCGCCGCCGACGTGAAGATCACCACCGGGTTCGTCGAACCGCACTTCTTCGCCGGCTTTTCGGGCGGCCCCAAGCTCGTCGCGCCGGGACTGGCGGCCCTGGAGACCGTGCTGGTGCTGCACGACGCCCGCCGGATCGGGCACGCCAACGCCACCTGGGGCATCACCGAAGGCAACCCCGTGCACGACGACGTCCGCGCGATCGCCGCGGCCACCGGCGTCACCTTCGCCTTCGACGTCATCCTCAACCGCGACAAGGCGGTCATCGGCGCCTTCGGCGGCGACCTCCTCGAAATGCACGCGGCCGCGACCCGCGCCGCCCGCGACGTCGCCATGCGGCCGGTGCCGGCGCCGTTCGACGTCGTGGTGACCACCAACTCCGGCTATCCCCTCGACCAGAACCTCTACCAGGCCGTCAAAGGGATGTCGGCGGCCCACCGGATCACCCGGCCGGGCGGGACGATCGTCTGCGCCGCGGAGTGCCGGGACGGCTTCCCCGACCACGGCTCCTACCGGGAAGTCCTCGCTTCGGCGAGTTCCCCGGCCGCGCTGCTCGCGGAGATCGCGGCCCGCCCGGTGACCGTGCCCGACCAGTGGCAGGTGCAGATCCAGGCGAAGATCCAGGACGACTGCCGGGTCGTGGTGCACACCGGTTTCCTGACCGAGGCCGACCTCGCGACGGCCCACCTGACCCGGACCACCGACATCGCGGCCACCGTGGCCGAGGCGCTCGACCGGGCCGGGCCGGGCGCGCGGGCCTGCGTCCTCCCCGAAGGTCCCCTGACCATCCCGTATCTGGCATGAGTGCCGCCGACCTCGGGTTCGCGCGCGTCGACCTCGACCGCGAACGGCGGCAAGGACTTCCGGAAGTCGTGTACGGGCCGGGGAAAACCCCGGCGCAGATCGCGGCCATCGTGCGGACGCTGCTCGCGCACAACACGGGTCCGGTGCTGGTCACCCGCGTCGAAGCCGAGCCGGCCGGTGCGGTGCTCGCCGAAGTCCCCGGCGGCCGCTACTCCCCCGGCGCACGGCTCCTGGTGTGGCGCCCAGCCGCGGCCACCGCGTTCACCGTCGCGGTGGCCGCGGCCGGGACGTCGGACGGCCCGGTCGCCGAGGAAGCCGCGGAAGTCGCCGCGGCCATCGGCCTCACGGTGCGGACGGTCACCGACGTCGGGGTCGCCGGCATCCACCGCCTGCTCGCCGAGCGCGACCGGCTGCGCGAGGCGGACGCGGTGATCGTCGTCGCGGGCATGGAGGGCGCGCTGGCATCGGCGGTCGGCGGGCTGGTCGCCGGCCCGGTGATCGCCGTTCCGACCTCCACCGGGTACGGCGCCGGCCTCGACGGCGTCACGGCGTTGCTGGCCATGCACGCCTCCTGCGCGGCGGGCATCACCGTCGTCAACATCGACTCCGGGTTCGGCGCGGCGATGGCCGCCTTCCGGCTCGCCCAGGTGCTGCGGAGGCCCCGGTGACGATCTGCGTCATCGCTCCGTTCACCGGCCTGGCCGGGGACATGCTGCTGGCCGCCCTGGTCGACGCCGGCGCCCCGCTCGAGCGCATCCGGTCCGCCGTCGCCTCCAGCGGGCTGACCGGGTGGGACTTGCGCGTCCAGTCCCTGCTCACCCACGGCATGATGGCGGCCCGCGCGCTCGTCGACGTCACCGACGAGGCCACGAGCCGTTCGGCGGCCGAGCTGATCGCCATGGCCGGGCGGGTCGAGCCCGCGCCGGTCGCGGACCGGGCGGTCGCCGCGGTGCGGGCGATCGCCGAGGTCGAAGGCCGGCTGCACGGGGAAGATCCCGGGCGCGTCCACCTCCACGAACTCGGCGGGCACGACACGCTGGTCGACGTCATCGGCGTCTGCGCCGCACTGGACGCCCTGGAAGTGTCCACTGTGTACTGTGGCGCGCTGCCCCTCGGCACCGGCACCGTCCGCACCGCGCACGGGATCCTCCCCTGCCCCGCCCCCGCGACCGCGGCGCTGCTGGAGGGCGCGCGGACGGTCGGGAGCGACCTCGACGGCGAGACGGTCACCCCCACCGCGGCCGCGCTGCTGAAGGCCGTCGAGGCCCGCTTCGAGCCACCGCCGGAGTCCCGGCTGCTGGCCACCGGCTACGGCGCCGGCACCCGGTCACTGCCGGACCGGCCGAACATCGCGGTCGTGCACCTCGGCGAGCCGGTCGGCGCCGGGCCCCGCACGCTGGTGGTGCTGGAGACGAACCTCGACGACGTCACCGGCGAAGTGCTCGGGCACGTCGTCGGCGAGCTGCTGGCGGCCGGCGCGCTCGACGCGTGGATCAGCCCGGTGACCATGAAGAAGGGCCGGCCCGCCCACGTCCTGCACGTGCTCGCCGAGCCGGACCACGCCCCTCGGCTCGCGGACCTGATGCTCGCCGAGACCGGCAGCCTCGGCGTCCGCGAATACCCGGTCCGCCGCACCGCGCTGGCCCGGGAAACCGAAACGGTCGACGTCCTCGGCATACCGGTGCGCCGCAAGCGCGGGCCACACGGCGCGAAGCCCGAGCACGACGACGTCGTGGCCGCCGCCCGCGAACTCGGGCTCCCGGCCCGGGTCGTCGCGACGATCGCCGCGGGACGCTGATGGACGGCACGCGGCTCGTCAGCCACCTGGCCGGGCTCGGCCGGCTCGCGGTCGCCTTCTCCGGCGGCGCCGACTCGGCGCTGGTCCTCGCGGCCGCCGTCCGCGCCCTCGGCCCGGCGGACGTCCTTGCCGTGACGGCGAACTCGGCCAGCCTGGCCGCGGTGGAACTGGCCGCCGCGCGGCGGATCGCGGCCGAGCTCGGGGTCCGGCACCTCACCCCGCCGACCGCCGAACTGGCCGAGCCCGGCTACGCGGCCAACGGGCGACGGCGCTGCTACTTCTGCAAGACCACCGTGCTCACCACGATCGCCGAAGTGGCGTCCGCTCACGGGTTTCCGGCGCTGGTCACCGGCACCAACGCCGACGACGCGGCCGACCCGTTCCGCCCCGGCATCCGCGCGGGCGACGAACTCGGCGTGCACACCCCGCTGCGCACCCTCGGTCTGTCCAAAGAGGACGTCCGGGCGATCGCCCGGCACTGGGGACTGGCCTGGGCGGACAAACCGGCGGCCCCCTGCCTGGCGAGCCGGGTCCGGTACGGCATCCCGATCACCACGGCCACGCTGGCCCGGGTGGAGCAGGCGGAATCGGCGGTGCGTGCGGCCCTGTCCCGGCGTGGCCTGCACTCCCACGACGTCCGGGTCCGCGACCTCGGCGGCACCGCCCGGATCGAACTCGACCCCGCCGTGGCCACCCGGCTCCACGACGACCCGCGGCTGCTCGAGGCCGTGCGGGCGCTGGGGTTCGCCGAGGCCACCGTCGCCCCCTTCCGCTCCGGCGGGCTCAACCACGAACGGGACTGACCGATGCTGCGCTACCCGCTGATCCACCCCCCGCTGCTGCGCGCCGTCGCGGCGACCGGCCACGGTTCCCGCATCCTCATCGCCGACGCCAACTACGCGCACGCGACCAACGTCTCACCCGGCGCCGAGCTGATCCACCTGAACCTGCGGCCCGGGCTGGTCACGGTCGACGACGTCCTCGAGCCGCTGCTGACCGCGATCCCGGTCGAATCGGTGACGGCGATGCTCCCGGACGGCGGCGACGCACCCGCGTGCTGGCGGGGCTACGAACGGCTGCTCGGCCCGGAACTGCCGATGCGGCCGGTGGAAAGGTTCGAGTTCTACCGCACGTGCCGCGAGCCCGAGGTGGCCCTGTGCATCGCCACCGGCGACGACCGCCTCTACGCGAATCTCCTGCTGACCGTGGGTTTCCTGCCCCCGGCGGGGTGAGCCGCGGTCAGCCGGGGTCCGCCGCGCGGGTGGCCCGGCCGGCCAGGTCGGCGAAGGCCGCCCGCAGTTCCGGCGGCCCCACCACCTCGATCTCGCAGTCGAACCGCAGCAGGCCGGCGGCGAGCGCCGCCCACGACCAGGATCCGGTGACGAGCCGGGTCTTCCCGGGCGCGGCTTCCTCGGCCACACCGTCGCCGGCGAACGGCGCCACGCCGGCCACCGGCCGGTCGAGGACCACCTCGCCCCGGCACGGCCAGGCGTCGGTGCCGGAGCCCTTGAACCGGGCGGAAAGGAACCGCGCGACGTCGCCGCCGGGCACCTCCCGCGGGACGAACCGCGGCCCGTTCGGCACCCGCAGCGTCATCCGGTCGACGCGGTAGGTCCGCCAGTCCGCCCGGACGGCGTCCCACCCGAGCAGGTACCACCGTCCACTTCGGACGACGAGGTGGTGCGGCTGCACCCGCCGCGGCGTGCCGTCCGGCGGCCGCGACGGTGTCTCGTAGTCGAACCGGATCTCCTCGGTGGCCCGGATCGCCGAGCTCAGCGCGAGCAGGACGGCCGTGTCCACCTGGACGGTGCCGCCGCCGGCCGCGGCGATCTCCAGCACGTCGACGCGCTGCCGCAGCCGGGACGGCATCACCTGCCGCACCGTCGCCAGCGCCCGCGCGGCGGCTTCCTCGATGCCCGCCCCGGTTTGGACGGCGATCCGCAGCGCCACGGCGAGGGCGACCGCCTGCTCTTCGTCGAACAGCAGCGGCGGCATCCGGCTGCCGGCTTCGAGCCGGTAGCCACCCTCGGGCCCCTTGACCGCCTGGACGGGATAGCCGAGTTCGCGCAGCCGGTCGACGTCCCGGCGCACGGTCCGTTCGCTGACGCCCAGCCGGCCGGCGAGCAGCGCGCCCGGCCAGTCCCGGCGGGCCTGCAGCAGGGACAGCAGCGAGAGCAGGCGACCCGAGGTCGCCGTCGAGGAAGCGACCGGCACGACTTTCATGGTGCCACGAGAGGCGGACGTTCCCTGACCGCTACTGCTGACAGCGTGGCTCTCGACGGATCACCCACGAAAAGGACCAATCATGTCGCTCAGCGCTGTCGCCCACCTCAACTTCACCGGCCAGGCTCGCGAAGCCCTGGAGTTCTACCGGTCGGTCTTCGGCGGCCAGGCCACGATCGTCACCTACGGCGACTTCGGGATGCCCGCCGAGCTGCCCGACGCGGCCAAGGTGGTGTTCGGCCAGGTCACCGCGGACACCGGCTTCAGCGTGATGGCCTACGACGTCCCAGGCACCGACGGCCCGGCGCCGGCCGCACCCGCCACCCACCGCTCGAACGGCACCACGATCACGAAGGAGAAGTTCTTCCTGTCCGTCCGCGGGACGACGGTGGACGAGGTCTCGCCGGTGTGGAAGGGCCTCGCTGAAGGAGCCACGGTGATCGAGGAGTTCGGCCCGGTCCCGTGGGCGCCGGCGTTCGGGATGCTGACCGACCGCTTCGGCGTCACCTGGATCATCGACGTCGCGGCCGAGTACCCGGCCTGATCCCGGCGGGGTGCGGCCGGCCGCACCCCGCCGGTCACCGCGACCGGAACGTCTTCCGGTACGCGCTCGGGCTGACCCGCACCGTCTGCGCGAACTGCACCCGGAAGTTGCTCGGCGAGGGGAACCCCACCTGCCCGGCGATCCGGTCGATCGTGTGGTCGGTCAGCTCCAGCAGCTCCTGGGCGTGCCGGATCCGCACCCCGGTCAGCCACTGGATCGGGCTCTGCCCGGTCTGCGCGTGGAAGTGCCGGGTCAGCGTGCGCGTGCTCATGCCCGCCGCGTCGGCGATGTCGGCCAGCGTGAGCGGGCGGTGGGCGTTCTCCTCGATCCAGCCGAGGGCCTTCTCCAGCGTCGCGGTCCGGGACGTCGGGCGGTTGCGCAGGATGTACTGCCCCTGTCCGCCCGTGCGCTGCAGCGGCGCGACCGCCAGCCGGGCGGCGTCGGCGGCGACCGCGGCGCCGTAGTCGCGCTCGACGATGTGCAGGCACATGTCCAGGCCGGCCGACGCGCCCGCGGACGTCAGGATCTGGCCGTTGTCGACGTAGAGCGCGTCCGGGTCGACCTCGACGGCCGGGTACCGGCGGGCCAGCTCGTCGGTGGCGAGCCAGTGCGTGGTCGCCCGCCGGCCGTCGAGCAGGCCGGCCTCGGCGAGGGTGAACGCGCCGACGCAGATCGAGGCGACCCGCGTGCCGCGCGCCACCGCGGCCCGCAGGAACTCCGCCACACCGTCCGGGACCGGCCGGTCCGGGTCGTTCCGCCCGGGGACGACCACGAGGTCGGCGTGCGCCACCTCGTCGAGCCCGGTCTCGACGGTGAGCCGCAGCGGGCCGGCCCCGACCACCGGGTCCGGCCCGGCGACGACGAGCCGGTAACCGCCCCGGCCGTCCGGCAGCCGGACCCGCCCGAGCGTCTCGATCGGGGTGGCCAGATCGAACGCGATCACGTCGTCGAGGGCCAGCACCGCCACGGTGTACATGTCCCCAACGTACGCCGGGTGGCGTGATCCAGTCGTTCGGCTAGCTTCCGGCCATGCGCCGGCGGACGGTGCGTTCGAGGATGCCGAGGGTGGCCTTGAGAGCGGACGCGGGAACCACCGGGAAGGTGAGCCGCCGCTTCCACTCCTCGCCGATCTCCGACCAGTCGTAGTAGGACGTGACGCGGGTACCGCCCTCGGCCGGCTCCAGCCGGTAGCCGTAGAGGTGGCGGACGTGCGTCCCGGTCCGGCCTTCGACGGTCCAGGCGATCTCCTCGCCCGGGACGAGCTTGGTGATGACCACCTCGACGTCGTACTTGCCGAGGGGCACATCCCCGAGCGCGTCCCGGTCCATGTGCACCAGGAACCGGTCGCCCGCCTGCCGCACCGGTTCCCCCTCGGCGGCCATGAGCATGCCCGACGCGTCGATGTCCACGTGCCCTTGCGGGTCGGTCAGGACCGCGAAGACGGCGCCGGCGGGCGCCGGGACGAACCGGGAAACCTCGAGGCGTTCGGCGCCGGGGGTTTCCGCCGTGGCGGTCAGGACCGCACGGCCGAGGACGTGCCCGGCCATGGTGAAGCCGAGCACGGCCGGGGTGGCGTCGGCCGCGACACCGATCGAGGCGACGTCGAGGGCGTGCACCACGAAGAAATAGCGGTGCGGGCCGTGGCCGGCCGGCGGGGCCGCGCCGACGAAGCGGGCTTCGCGCGTGTCGCCCGGGAGCTGGAAAGCACCTTCCGGGAGACCCGAACCCGCCGCGTCGCCGGCGCCTTCGGGCAGCTCGGTGACCGTGGCGGGGATGTCGGCGACCGCCCAGTGCCAGAACCCCGAGCCGGTCGGTGCGTCGGGGTCGTAGACGGTGACGGCGTAGCTCTTCGTGCCCGCCGGAGCACCGCTCCAGGACAGCTGCGGCGAAACGTCCGGCCCGGACCGGTGCTCGGGCGGTAAGGCGGCGCCGTCGGCGATCGTGGTGCTGGTGACGGTGAAGGAAGCCACTGCGGGCAGGCGGGCGAACGGGTCGTTCATCGGATCACTTGTCTCTCGGTGGGAACGTGGGCACCATCGACCATAGCACCAATAATCGATTATCTGGCCGATCGTCTATGCTGACCGGGTGACCGAGACGGCCCCACCGGGGCGGCAGATGCTGTCCGAGCAGGTCCACGCGCACCTGCGGGACGCGATCATGCGCGGGCGGTACTCCCCCGGCGAAGCCCTCAAACCGCAGGACCTGGCCCAGGACCGCGGCGTGAGCCTGGCCGTCGTGCGCGAGGCGCTCGTGCGGCTGGTCGGCGAAGGCCTCGCCGACCGCCTGCCCAACCGCGGCTTCGCGGTCCCGGCGGTTTCCGACCGCCGCTGGCAGGAAGTCGCCGAGGCCCGCCGGACGGTCGAACCGCTCGTGCTGCGCCTGTCCCTCGAGCGCGGCGACCTCGCCTGGGAAGCCCGGGTCCGGGCCACGCACCACCGGCTGGCCCGCACCTCCCCCGGCGAAGGCCGCCACTACAGCGCCGAATGGGCCGAGGCCCACCGGATCTTCCACCGCACCCTGCTGGAGGGCTGCGGCAACCCGGTGCTCCTGGAGACGTTCGACCGGATGTGGACGGCGAGCGAGCTGGCCCGCCGCTGGTCGGCCCACCACACCCCGGGCCGCGACCACCTGGCCGAGCACGCCCTGCTGGAACAGGCGGCGCTGGCCCGCGACATCGACGCCGCGACCGAGGCCCTCACCCGGCACCTCACCTTGACCGCGACGGCCTTGAGGGGCGCCCCGGCGCGGGAGTGAGACCGGCTCTCAAAGGAGACTGGCGTCCATCGGGCGGACCGGGATCGCGTCGAGCGCGGCCAGTGTCTCGGCGTCGAGGGTGACGTCCGCGGCGGCGAGGTTGGCTTCGAGGTGCGTCGCGCTCGCGGTGCCCGGGATGAGGTGGACGTTCGGGGCGCGGTGCAGCAGCCACGCCAGGCCGACCTGCGCCGGCGTGCGGCCCAGGGCCTGCGCGGCCGCCTGCACCGCGGGCTCGTCGGTCACCTTCGGCAGGCCGGGGAACGCGCCGCCCAGCGGGAAGAACGGCACCCAGGCGATGTTCTCCGCGACGCACAGCTCGAGCATGTCCTCGTCCTCGCGGCCGACCAGGCTGTAGGCGTTCTGCACGCAGGCGATCCCCGCCGGGAGCGCGCGGCGCAGGACGTCCGAGGTCACCGCGCTGAGCCCGAGCGCGCCGATCTTGCCCTCGTCGCGCAGGGCCGTCAGCACGGCGAGCTGGTCGTCGAGGTCGACGAGCTGCTCGCCCTCGGCGACCAGGCCGGGCCGCCGGTCGCCGCGGCGCAGGTTGACCAGCGGGATCCGGTCGAGCCCGAGCGCGCGGAGGTTGTCCTCGACGCTCGCGCGCAGCTCTTCCGGGCGTTGCGCGAGGCGGAGCGGGATCGGGCCGCCGGGGTCCGGGTCGGCGCCGACCTTGGTGGCGATCAGCACGTCGTCACCGGATCCGAGGGCCTCACGGAGGACGTCGTTGACGAAGCCGCTGCCGTAGAACTGGGCCGTGTCGACGTGGTCGACGCCGAGGTCGATGGCGTGGCGCAGCAGGGCGACGGCCGCCGCGCGGTCGTCGTGCAGGCGCTCGAGCTGCATCGCCCCGTAGCCGACGCGGCAGACGGTGCAGCCGGCGAGCGCGCCGCGTTCGGGAGATGGCATGGGTGTCCCCGTCCTTGTGCGATGATGACTAAGCGGAGGAACCTCCGCTAAAGCCGACCGTAGCACAACCGGAGGTGCCTCCGCTTTGCCTTCGCCCGACCCTGCCCGGCCCGTGCGTTCCGACGCGCGCCGCAACCGGGACAAGCTCGTCGCGGTCGCCCGGGCCGCCTTCGCCACCGGGCCCGTCGCCCTCGAAGCCGTCGCCCGGGAGGCCGGCGTCGGGATCGGGACGCTCTACCGGCACTTCCCGACACGCGAGGCGCTCGTCGAAGCCGTTTATGCCGCGGAACTCGACGACGTCACGGGAAGTGCACCGGCGTTGCTCGAAGCGTTCTCACCCGAGCACGCGCTTCGGGCGTGGATGGACCGGTATGCGGCGTTCGTGGCCACCAAACGGGGAATGGGAGATGCGTTCCGGGCCAGTGTCGCGTCGGGGCGGATTGCGACGCCGGCGACCCGGCAGCGGATCACCGCCGCGATCGGCTCCATCCTCGACGCCGGAGCGAAGGAGGGCACACTTCGCGCCGACGCCGATCCGGAGGATGTGACGGTGCTGCTGCTCGGGGCCTTCTTGTCCACAGTGGACGACTCCGACCCGGAGCGGACCGGGCGGCTGCTCGACCTGATCGTCGACGCGCTGCGGGCGGACCGGTGACCAGCTGCAGTGTCCGTCACGTGGATCAGGGCGGCCGACTGCAAGATCCGCCAGATCCTCCGCCTTCAACAGGAACTGCTCCACCTCGAGCACCAGAGTGCCAATCCCGAACACACCCACAGGTCCCCCGGCACACTGCCCAGGCTCCCCGCCATCCGCCCGGACGCGAACAGCCCGACTGCACCGATGAAGTTCCGCACCGCATCAAGCACGCTACCGGCGTGCGAATAAGTTCCCCCACGGCAGCGGCGTTCCAGCTCCGACTCGGCGACACCCTAGCCGATCATTTTTCTCATACTTTCAATCGTCATAGATTTTCCGTCAAGGAAAACCAAGTCGCCGCGCATTCCAGAGCCAAGCTTGCCCAGCGCAAAACTACTCCTGGTAAATCGAGCTCCGTTCACTACGGCCCCGTCCAGCAGCGTATTTTGGAGATACGCACTCGACAGATCGGAACCTGTTAAGATCACTTCTCGGAAGTCAGCGATATTTTGTGCCTCAAAGAGGCCATCACGATCCTTATCGCGCTTGGCAACAGACGGATCTACTTCGCCTCGACGGTTACTTACGCTCGCGAATGACCAGCCTCCACTGAAGTCGATCCCACGAAGGCAGGTATTGCGAAGATCGATTGGATACTGCATCTTCTCAGGCGGCTCACCACGCCGTGCGAGAACCGTTATTGCGGCCTGAATATCGGTGGCCGGCGCCTCGTGCTGCTCACAGCCCGAAACGGGCGCCCGCTCGCGAACATATGCAGATAATACCTGTACGATCGTTGCAAAGTCACGCGGGGAATCCAACACTAATCTCTCGAGTCCGTAGATTCCACCCAGCCTGGTCGGCGCTTCCTTAGCCCCCAGTTGCTCCATCGCGTTCTTGAACCTGTCGGCAACCTGACCTTGTTCCGCCAGCCCCAACTGAGATCGCGTGGCGTCGAGAGATTCAGCAGTGAAAAACAATGCAATTGCTGCAACAAGGCCTGGCAACGCTATCACAAAGCGGTCCCAACTCAGTTTCGAGCGAGCCTTGTCAGCGAACGGTTTTCGCCTCGGCGGCGCCAGTCTAATACTGGCACGACGACCGCTTCGTCCGGATCGACGCACTCTTCCAGTTGCCATGCAAGCCCTCATGAGTAGCTAGAGAATGACCTATCACTTTATGCTGGTACCATACACTACGCCTTTGAGTAAGCCACAGCGGAGATGCGCAAGGGACACCACCCGACGAGCTAGCACACAGAAGAATACACACCGCACACCAAAACCACTCTGCCAGTATTTCGACATATCAATAGCAGGGTTCATCTGCAATAAACGCGAACCGTAGCACCTGGTCCACATTGCCGCACATAAGCGCCCCGCAGGGGATGCCATGCAAATCCACTTCTTGTCGGCAAACTCTGCGTCTTCGCCACGATACCTTCAACATTGACCAAAACGTCGACAATTAGAGAACCAGACCAGACTTTTCGAATGAAGCAGTCCCTCAAAACGGTCGACTGCGCCGCGACGAACGATTCACAGCCAACCACGACACCGGCTGACACCGGGCCGGGCCTCGCGGCCCGGACCCGACACCAGCCGGGATCGACGGAGAAGTCGACGCGCTGCGGCCTCAGGAGGCCGACACGGAATAGCTGTTGGACGCAAAGTTCAAGCCACCCGAGGCCGAGGTGATCTCGAAGCCGAACTGCACCTCGCCCAGGGTCACGTCCCCGAACCAGCCGCGGGCCTTGATCCAGTTCAGCACCGCCAGCACGTCCACCGTTCCGGCGTTCGTGTTCGACGTGCGCAGGAACGAGAACACCGCGTTCGAACCGTTCGATCCCTTGTAGACGTCCCACGTGTGGCCGCCGACGCTCACCGTCGTCTGCTTGGTTCCGATCGGGCCGACGGCGCCCTGCTTGTTGACCCACAACATGATTTCGTACGCGTTGTTGTTCGCCCAGATGTCATACGCGGTCTCGTACGCCCCGCTGCCCGGGCGGCTCACGTTGAAACTGCTGGACACCTGGCGCAGCGAACCGAGCGTCCGGCCGACGTTCTTCGCCGAGTGGGGGTACGACTTGACCCCGCCCGTGTTCGGGTGGTCGGCCCACACCCCCCAGTTGCTGTAGGAGTTCGCCCAGATCGTCTGCGGGCCGGCGCCACCGCCCCAGACGTCGTTGCGGACGGTGTAGCCGCCGTTGGACCAGGTCGCCCACTTGTCCGAAGACGACCAAGTGGCCGCTTCGGCCACGCCGGCGGTGGTGGCCACGACGGCGGCCGCGGTGAATGAGACGAGCAGGGAACGCACCACGTTGTGCATCGATTCGTCCTTTCCCGGTTGACTCTTTGTCGAATCGTTTCGACGACTATTCGCCGCTGCTGCGGCGTGAACGGGAGTGGGACGACTATCGCAGGCGAGTTGCGTACCGGTCAAGATACGGTGGGTGATTCACCGGCATTCGACCAGCATCGATCAAATCACCGGCGACAATACTTCGATGATTTCGACCTGTGCCGATGTTTCGATTCTGTCGAATCGCGGCCCGTTTTCGCACGCCACCAGGAGTCCGCCACGAACACGCCATTGTCGATGCGGTTCGACAAGGTGCACCCGCCCGGCTTGACGCGTGTCAGGTTCCTGACATACCGTGGTCCATGTCAGGAACCTGACACGCAGAGAAGGAGCAGCAACCCATGCCCGTCACCGGCCCCGACTTCGTCTCGCTCCAGGCGCGCGACCTCGCCGCTTCGCAGGCGTTCTACGAGCAGTACCTCGGCCTCGTCCGCTCGCCGGCCGGGCCCCCGCACGCCGTCGTCTTCGAGACGAAGCCGATCGCGTTCGCCCTCCGGGACGTCGTGCCCGGCACCGACCTCGACTCCGCGGCGCGACCCGGCATCGGTGCCGCGATCTGGCTGCACGCCACCGATGTCCAGGCCATCCACGACGCGCTCGCCGCCGACGGGCACCCGATCGTCTCCGCGCCGATCGACGGCCCCTTCGGCCGGACGTTCACCTTCGCCGACCCCGACGGCTACCACGTCACGCTGCACGACCGCACCTGACGTGCGGTGCGCCGCCTACCGCCGCGAACGCTCTTCGGCGTCGCCGGCGAGCACCAGGTAGGCGGCGGCCGTCCACGTGTAGGCGCGGTCGCGCAGGCCGTCTCCGGTCAGCGCGTCGAAGTTCTCGGCGAACCCGGACTTCTCGCACACCGCGCGGAACCGGGCGCTGACGCGGTCGGCGAGCTCCGTGGCGCCGGCGCGGCGGAGGCCGTCCTCGATCAGCACGGTGACCGGCGCCCACACCGGGCCGCGCCAGTAGCCGTCGGCCTCGTAGAACGGGGATTCCGGCCGCTCGGTCGCCAGCCCGATGTCGGTCAGGTGCGGCTCCAGGCCGGCCACGACCCGGTCGCGGACGTCCGGCGGCAGGTGTTCGCCGAGCACGATCGGCATCAGCTCCAGCAGGCTGGCTCCGGCGTGCGCCTCCCCGGTCGCGGCCACCCGGCTGACGAACTTCGTGCCGTCCCACAGCTCGCCCAGCAGGGCCGCCAGCATGCCGTCCGCTTCCGCCTCCCACCGCGCGGCCGCGCCCGGCTCCCCCTGCTCGGTGGCCAGCACGGCCAGTTCCTTCAGCTGCAGCACCAGGAACGCGGCGAGGTCGGGCGTCTGCACGAGCCGCCGCCGCGCGAACGGCGTCGCGTTGTCCCACCCGCTGTCGTTGCCGTGCTCGTAGTGGGCGAACGGCCCGCCGGGCACGCGGCGGTGCTCGAGCCAGAACGTCGTCCACGCCGCCAGCTGCCGGTAGGTGCGCCCCGGCTCGGGCAGGCCACCGGGCAGGCGGCGGCGCAGGCGGCCGAGCGCCCAGCCGTGGATCGGCGGCTTGACGAAGTTGCGCAGCACCTCGGCGTGGGTGATCGAGTCGGGGAGCGCGCCCCGGTCGTCCTGGTGGTCGAACACGACCTGGACCTGGTGCCAGGCCAGCTCGGGCCGCCCGCCGGCCAGCGCGAGCGCGGTGAAGCAGTGGTCCCAGCTCCACACCTTGTCCATCCAGTGCTTCGACATCAGCACGGCCGGACGGCCGACGAACCCGGCGGGCGCCACGATGGCCGACCAGAGCACGTAACAGGCGAGCTCGGCCGCCGGCGTGTGCTCGCCGCGCCACGGTGCCACGGCGTCGGCGAACGCGGCGAACTCCGCCCGGGTGGCGGCGACCACGTCGTCGAACGCGGTCACCGCCGAGTACGGTTCGCGGGCGCCGGGAACTTCCTCGATCGCCACCTCCCAGGTGTCGCCGCTCACGACGACGGCCCGCTCGGCCGTCCCGAGCGCTTCGGCGCCGACGTGGCGCGTGTGTCCGGAAAGGACGGTGACGCGGTAGCGGTGGCCGGTTTCGTAGGAGGTGAAGACGGCCGAGCCGTCGACCGGGTCGGCGAAGAAGTACGTGCCGGTGAACGGGGTCAGCGTGAGCTCCGCCGCGCGGATCCTCAGGTCGAGGCCGCGCCCCGCGATCCGGAGCACGTCCGGCCCCGCGAAGGCCGCGGTGATCCGCCGGTCGCCGGTCCCCCAGGTGAGCTCGGACGGCGTGGCGGCGGCCGGGACGTCCGCCCGCTGCCCGCCGCTTTCGGGGACCAGCGCCAGGACGGCGTGCATGCCGTGGCGGTGGGACACCAGGTGCAGGTCGCCGGCGTAGGTGGCCTGGGCCACCACCGGGGAGACGTCGAACCACGATCCCGGGTGGCTGAACGGGATCTCCCGCAGCGAAAATTCGCCCGTGGGCACAGAAGCGTCCTTTCCGAGAGGGGGTTCAGTCCTTGACGGCGCCCGCGGTGACGCCGGCGGCGACGAACCGCTGCGCCAGCACGAGGAGCACGGCGGCGGGTACCGAGGCGACCACCGCCGTCGCCATGATGGAGTTCCACTCCTGGTTGTTGTTGCCGATGTAGCGGTAGATGCCCAGGGTCAGCGGCCGCAGCGAGCCGCCACCGTCGAGCGTCGCCGCGAAGACGAAGTCCGACCAGGCCCACAGGAACGAGAACAACCCCGCTGTCACCACGCCGTTGCGGCTCGCGGGCAGCACCACCGACCAGAACGTGCGCAGCGCGCCCGCGCCGTCGATGGTGGCCGCCTGGACGAGCTCGTCCGGCACCGAAGCCATGAACGAGGTCAGGATGAGCACGGCGAACGGCACCGCGATCGTCGAGTCGGCGAGGACCAGGCCCCAGGCGGTGTTGGTGATGCCGAGGGAGACGTAGATGCCGTAGAAGCCCAGCGCCATGATGATGCCGGGGATCATCTGCGCGACCAGCAGCACGAACCCGAGCGCCCGGCCCCCGCGCGGGCACAGTTTGGCCAGCGCGTAGGCCGAAGGCGCGGCCAGGGCCAGCGTCAGCGCCACGGTGCCCAGCGCGACGAACAGGCTGGTGGCGAAGTACGGGAGCTGCTCGCGCAGCACCCGTTCGTAGCCTTCGAACGTCGGCGCGGCGGGGAACCAGTCGGGCGGCGACTTGCGCATCCGCCCGGCCGGGGTCAGCGACACGTTGACCATCCAGTAGACGGGGAACAGCATCACGGCGGTGAGGACCAGCCCCACCGCGGTGCGCCAGCGGCGGATCACGCTACCCCCTGCCTGCGCTGGGCGCGGATGTAGAGCAGCCCGGCGACCAGGGCCAGCAGGATGAGCACGTTGCCCACGGCCGCGCTGGGCCCGAAGCGCGGCAGCAGGCTGCCGAAGCCGAGCTGGTAGGACCAGGTGGCCAGGGTGGTCGACGCCCCGCCGGGGCCGCCCTTGGTCATGATCCAGATGACGTCGAACACCTTCAGCGTGTAGACCAGCCCCAGCAGCAGGGTGATCGCCGAAACCGGCCGCAGCAACGGGAAGGTGACGTGCCGGAACCGCTGCCACGCGCCGGCGCCGTCGAGCGATGCCGCCTCGTACACCTCGGCCGGGATGTTCTGCAGGCCGCTGTGCAGCACCACGAGGTTGAACGGCACGCCGATCCAGATGTTGGCGATGATCACCGACACCAGCGCCCAGGACGGCGACGTCAGCCAGTCGATCCGGCCGGCGCCGAACCAGCCCAGCACCGCGTTGACCACGCCGGATTCGCTGTTGAGCAGCCACGCCCACGTCGAGCCCGAGACGATCAGCGGGAGCAGCCAGGGCACGAGGAACAGCGCGCGCAGCGTCGGGCCCAGCCGGAAGTGGCGGGCGAAGAACACCGCCATCGCCAGGCCGATGCCGTACTGGAAGAGCAGCGACGCGGCGGTGAAGACGAACGTGTCGAGCAACGCCGTGCGGAAGGTCGGATCGGTGAAGACGCCCGCGTAGTTGTCGAACCAGACCAGCGGCGCCCCGCCGTGCACGAAGGTGCGGACGGTGTAGTCGCGCAGGCTGAGATCGATGTTCGTGACCAGCGGATAGCCGTAGCACAGGACGAGGTAGGCGACGAGCGGCGTGAGGAACGCCCACGCGAGCAGCTGCGGCCGGCGGCGCCGCCGGGCTCGTCCGGGTGCTCGCGCGGCCGGACGGGCGGTGGCCGTCTGACGGGTGTCCAGCACGGGCGGGCCTACTTCGCCGACGCGGCGGTCGCCTGCGCGGCCGCCAGGGCGACGTCCGGGGCCTTCGCACCGGTCAGCGCGGCCTGCACGGCACCCCAGAGCGGTTCGGAGATCCGCGGGTACCGGGTGCCGAGGTTGTCGCCGGTGCGGCCCTTCGCCACCTTGACCGCGTCGACCCACACCTTCAGCTCCGGCTGGGCGGCGACCTGCTTCTCCTGCACCGACGGCACGGCGGAGACGTAGGTCAGCGCGGTGTCGGAGTCGAGCACGTTGGCCGGGCTGGTCAGGCAGGACGCGATCTTGCCCGCGGTCTTCTCGGCGTCCGGGCTGCTCTGGGCGGGCACGGTGACGAACTCGCCGCCGGTGGGCGCCGGAGCCGCTCCCCCGGTGCGCGCCGGGATCGGGAGGACGCCGTACTCGAAGCCGGCCTTCTTCGCGTTCTGCAGCTGCCAGGTGCCGTTCTCGGCGAAGGCGTACTCGCCGGTCGCGAACTCCTGCCAGCTGGTGGTCTGCGTGTTGCCGACCACCGAGTTGGGGGCGTACTTCTTGTCCAGCCACGACTTCCACTGCGCGAGCGCGGCGACGGCGTCGGCCGAGGCGAGGTCGGTCAGGTTGGCGCCCGAGCCCCAGAACCACGGCAGGAACTGGAAACTGCCCTCTTCGGTGCCGATGGCGGAGAACGTGATGCCCTTCTTGCCCGCGGCCTGCACCTTGGTGAGCGCCGCGTCGAGACTCGCCCAGTCCCGCACCGACGCCGGGTCGACGCCGGCCGCGGTCAGCACGGCCTTGTTGTAGTAGAGGGCAAGGGTGTTGGCCCCGATCGGGACGCCGTAGACCTGGCCCTTGACGTCGCCGGCGGCGAGCAGGTTCGGGGCGACCTGCGCGGTGTCGAGCCCGGTGTCCGCAGTGGACTTGAGCACCCCGCCCTCGGCCAGCGTCGAGACGACCGGGTTGTCGACCACGAGGACGTTCGGCGCGGTGTTCTGCTGGGCGGCGAGCAGCACCTTGTTGGTGAGGTCGGTCGTGTCGAACGCCTGCCGCGCGATCTTGACCCCGGCGTCGGCACCGCACTTGTCGACGACCTTCGCCCACGCGGAGCTCGCGTCGAACTGCGGGTAAGGGTCCCAGACGGTGAAGGTGCCCCCGGCCGAACCGGGCGCCGGGCCGGAGGAGCAGGCGGCCAGTGTCGTCGCGGCGACGGCCACCGACAGCAGCCGGATGAGGGGGTGACGCTTCATGGGAGGTCCTTCCTGTCGGCACCGGCGACGACGGCTTCGCCGCCATCGAACCGGTTCGACGCAGGCGGCGGGCGTCACCGTAAACCGCCAGAGCGCTCCTGCGCAATACTGCTTGTACTACGATCGAACCGGTTCTGGGCACCGGGGTCAGGAGCAGCATGAACATCGGGGAGATCGCGCGGCGCGCGGGGGTTTCGCGCAGCACCGTGTCGTACGCGCTCAGCGGCAAGCGACCGGTGTCGGCGGCCACCGTGCAGCGCATCAACGACGTCATCGCCGAGCTCGACTACCGGCCCAACGCCAGCGCCCGCGCCCTGGCCGAGGGCCGCACGCGCACCCTGGGCCTGGTGGTGCCACCGGCCAGCCGCCGGTTGACCGACGTCCAGCTGGGCTTCGTCGGCAGCGTGGTCGACGCGGCGGCCGCCCACGACCTCGACGTCCTGCTCTCCCCCAGCGGCGGCGACCACGACCGGTCGTTCGAGCGCATCGTCAACGGCCGGCGCGTCGACGGCGTGATCCTGATGGAGATCCTCCTGGAGGACCCCCGGGTCGAGCGGCTGAGCCAGGCGAGCCTGCCGTTCGTGACGATCGGCCACGTCGAGCACCCGGGGGCGTCCTGGTGGGTCGACGTCGACTACGGCGCGCTGATCACGCGCTGCGTCCACCACCTGGCGGATCTCGGCCACGAAGAGGTGGTGCTGATCAACCGGTCGGCCGAACTCGTCGCGGCGGGCTACGGCCCGGCCCTGCGCTCGACGACCGGCTTCCTCGACGCGACGGCGGCCCGCGGCCTGACGGCCCGGACGGTGTGCTGCGCCGACGAAGCGGCGGCGGGCCTGGCCTGCTTCGAGCAGATCCGCACCCAGTGGCCTTCGGTGACGGCGGCGGTGACGATCAACGAAGCGGCCCTGCCGGGCGTCCAGCGCGCGTTGCACCGGGCCGGACTCGAGGTGCCGCGCGACTTCTCGCTGACGGGCGTGATCGCGGAGCGCCTGGCGGAAGACTTCCACCCGCCCCTGACGGCGGCGGACGTCCCCGCGGTGGAGCTCGGCCGGCTGGCGGTGGACCTGCTCCTGGCCCAGATCGCGGACGCGGGCGCGGAACCGCGGCACGCGCTGCTGGAGCCGCCGATCTCGCTGCGGTCGAGCACGGGGGCCCGGCGCCGCCACTGACCGGGCAGCCCTCCGGGTCGAACCGGTTCGACAGGCTCACCGCCGGAGATCGCGCCGCTCAGGGGCGTCACTACGCGGTGCCGGAACGCCGGCCGGGCGGGGACTTCGGACCCCGCCGGCCGGCCTGCTGCGGGGCGGGACGGCGCTCCTCGGCCCGGGCCCGGCGGGCGCCGATGACGGTACGATCAGGTGGTCGATGGGCGACATCGAAGCCTCCCCACGAGAGTCGGGCGAGCCCCCTCCGGCGTGCCAGGTGCCCGCGGTGCGTGCGCCCGAAACCCGGTGGGAGCGCCCCACCGGGTCCCGGATCGCTCAGCGCGCGAACACCTTGAGGTCGATCGAATCCCCGAGCCGCCGGTCGCCGGCCGCGTTCGGGTGGTAGCAGTCGGTGCGCCAGTCCGCGCGGATCACCGTCGGGTCCGCCGGGTCGCGCAGCACGGCGTCGAAGTCGAGCACCGCGTCGAACGTCCCGGACGTGCGGATCCACGCGTTGACCGCGAGCCGTGCCTGTTCCTTCGGGCTGCCGGCCGCGTTGCACATCGGCAGGACCGTCGCGCCGACGATCCGGCGGCCGGTCGCGTGCACCCGCTGGACGATGGTGCGCATGGCGTCGATGACCTGCGCAGCCGGCGCCGGTGCCGCGTTGTCGCCGCCGCCGAGGTCGTTCGTGCCCTCCAGGAGCAGGACGTACCGCACGCCGGGCAGCGACAGCACGTCCCGGTCGAGGCGGACCGGCGCGGGCGGGCCGCAGCACTGGCCGGTGGGGTCGTACGGGTTCGGCTGCACGCTGACGGTGTTGCCACTGATCCCCGCGTTGGCCACCGACAGCCGCCGCGACGGCGGCAGCGTCCCGATGCGCTCGGCGAGCACGTCGGTCCAGCGCGGACCGCCGCCGAACGCGTTGTAGCCGTCGGTGATCGAGTCGCCGAGCGTGACGATCGTGCCGCGAACGGGCGACGCGGCGCTGATCGCGTCGGCCCACCACAGGACGCCGGGCGCGAAGGGCCCGTACGCGCTCCCGGATTCGTCCGCACCGGCGTCCCCAGGCCCGGCCGAGGTGAACGATCCGGGCGTGTAGGTCTCCGGCGGCGGGAAGGTGTGGTCGTTGATCGGGGCACCCGGCGCGTAGATGCTGACCGCGACGTGGTCGCCGCGCCGGACCGAAAGCGGCAGCGGGTCGGTCCACACGCTCTTGCCCGGCGGGATCGTCACCGCGTGCCGGAAGCCGAACGTGGCCCGCCGGTTCGATCCCGGCACGAGCGCGGGTGAGTTCGTCGACGGCTGCTTGCCGACCCACACCGACCGCACGGTCATCGCGGTGCTGCCGAACGGGTTGCTCAGCCGCACCCGCAGCGCCGCCCCGGTGGCGGTCACCGTGAGCACGTTGCGGACGGTGACGTCGGGGGCGGTGCCGTGCACCCCTTGGAGGGCGGACTCGGTGAGCGTCACCCAGCCCGGTGGGGCCCCGCCGGACGGCAAGGCGTCCGCGGTCGCCGGGGTCAGCAGCGACGCGGAAACGGCCAGGACCACAGCGGTTCGGCGGAAACGCATCCGGGAAGTCCTTTCTCCGGGGTACCGGTGGAGCAGGCGGCGAGCACGGCCTGGTGCCCGGCCCGTGGATGCTCCCGTGGCCGGCCGGGACTCCGGTACCGCCGCCGGAGTAGAGGCTGTCACGTGCCCCGCCCGCGGGCAGGGCACGTGACGGCGCTGGGGATCAGGACGCCCACGGTGAGCTGACGAGCCAGCTCACGTCATCGCTGTAGGCGTTGGCGTTGTCGAAGGTGTTCGACCCGCCGTTGGCGGCGATGTAGACGATGTTGTCGTAGTGGCGCACGTACCGGTCGGGGAAGTTGAGCGATCTCAGCGAGGCACCCTGGCCGTTGCGGCCGGCCTCCGGGCAGAAGGTCGCGTCCTGGGCGAACAGCGAGCTGCCGTCGTTGGCCTGCAGGTACAGCCGGTAGTTCTGGTGCCGCAGGTACTGCCCCGCCACGTTCTTCGACTCGAACGACACGCACGAGCTGCTGCCGAGCCCGGCGCGGACGGTCCAGGACGCGTTGCCCTTCTCCGTGGCCGAGCTGCCGCTGCCGATCACCACGCTGTCCACAGTGGACCCGGTGTGGTGGATGTAGCGGTCGGTGTAGCCGGGGGTGGTGGCGCGCAGCGAGACGGACGTGCCCGGGGTCAGGCCGGTGCCCGCGGAAGTCGTGGCGTAGCCGGCCGCGGTGATGTTGGCCTGCACCGCGTTTTCCGTGGCGTCCGAGGGATAACCGGACGTCATCACGCCTTCGTAGAAGGTGCCGCGGGCGCCGACGCTGTTGTCGCCGCCGATGCCCAGGATGATGGCGCCTTCCTTCTTCATCGGGTTGTAGCCCGAGACGTTCGGGCGCACGCCGTCGTAGAAGGTGGACACGCCGCCGGACTGGGCGTTGCCGCCGCGGATGGCCCACTTGTTCGGGCCGCCCTTGACGATGGCGGTCAGGAACCGGTGGCTGATGCTGGGGTCGCCCGCGTTGTAGTGCTGGTTGACGCCGGAGAACAGGCCGTTTTCGAGGTCGGCCATGATCCACGGGCCGTTCCCGGCGCCGTAGCCCCAGATCTTGTTGTTGCCGAAGTAGATGGCTTCCATCGTGCCGTTGCCGTTGTCGCGGCTGTTGCGCTCGGCGTTGCCGTAGTCGAAGCAGCAACCGCCGTTGTAGTGCGTGCCGTCGAAGATCGCGTACATGCCCTCGGGCTGATCGCCGGTCGCGATGCCGTTGGTGTTGTTGTTGCGGTAGCCCGTTCCGGGCGCCACGTAGACGCCGTAGGCCTTGTGGCCGCCGACGCTGATCGGCGCCGCGGTGGCGTTGGCGAGGTTGTCGTAGCCGCCCGCGGCCGGCCCCTGGAACCCGCCGGGCGGCGCCTGCGTGAGGCGGTTGTTCCGGCCGGACTGGTCGTAGATGACCGTGATCAGGCAGGTGGTCCCGGCGCAGAACGAATCCTGCGTCGCGGCGTTGGCGACACCACCCGCGGCCAAGGGGGCGATGTCGCGCGTGGCGTTGTCGGAAGCGCGCCGGACTTGGTACAGCGGCCCGGTGTAGGCGCCGTACAAGGCCCGGGTCGTGGAATGCGCGGCGACGCAAGGAGTTCCGCCGGCCGCGTAGATGTCGCACGGACCTTGGGTGGCCGCCTGGGATGTGCCGCCGGCGGCGAGCAGCCCGGCGACGAGCGTGCCGGCGGCGAGCAGGGCCTTCGCGATGGGGACATATCTCGGCTGTCGTGCCATGGTGATCTCCCGCTGGGGTACGGAAATCGTCGAATCGACAGGTGCGCGGGCCGGCGACGGTGCCAACCTCCTCCTCGATCACCGACACGCAGGAACGGCACAAGCGGAGCGATTGTGAGCGCTAACATAACCCTCGGGCCGACGGAGTGCAATGGCCGGTTTTCCCGCCGCGGCCGGACCCGGGCACCCGGAATCCCTTGGACCCCTTGCCGTCCGGGCGGTAAGAGTTCGGTAATCGCCGGACGGCCACGAGGGCCGATACCGTCGGGCGATGCTTCGCTCACGCTGGACGCGCGCCGCCGGCTACGCCGCGCCCGCACTGGTACTGGCCGGCTTCGGCCTGGCGCACCCACTCGTGCTCGGCCCGGCGAGCGCACCGTGGTGGACCACCCTCCACATCGTCCTCCTGCCGGTGTTCCCGTTGCTCGCGGTGGCCCAGTGGCTGCTGCTCTCGCCGGCCCCCGCGACACTTCGCCGCCCGGGCCGGCTAGCGGCCTTCGGGTTCGCGGCGTTCTACGGCGGACTCGACGCCGTGGCGGGCATCGCGGCAGGGACCGTGGTCCACACCCAGCACGCCGTCACGCCCGTCACCGGAGCGGTGTTCGGCATCGGTGACACACTCGGCCAGGTCGGCGCATTGTGCTTTCTCGCGGCCAATGTCGCCGTGGTCGCGAGCGTCGCGCGGGAAGCGTCGTGGCGTGCCGCACCGGGCGCCGTGGTGCTGCTCGCGGCCAGCGTTTCTTTCTTCGACAGCCACATCTTCTGGCCCCGCGGCGTGCTGACGATGCTCGGCATCGCGACGGGCATGTTCCTGCTGGGCGCGCTCGCGAATCCCGTGCCCGCGGCCCGCTAGCCCGTCACGCGCTCGCGGCTTTCGCGGCGTCGTAGCGGGCCTGCGCCGCCACGACGTCGGGCACGCCGGCCTCGAGGACTTCGATCAGCCCCAGGAGCCGCCGCGCGACCTCCTGTCCCGAGGGCGTGAGGCTGTACTCGACGTGCGGCGGGATCGTCGGGCGCGCTTCCCGGTGCACGAAGCCGTCGCGCTCCAGCGCCTGCAGTGTCTGGGCGAGCATCTTCTCGCTGACGCCCTGCACCCGGCGGCGCAGGGCGTTGAACCGGAACACGCCGTCGTTCAGCGCGACCAGGGCGAGCACGCCCCACCGGCCGGTGACGTGCTCCAGCACGGCGCGGGACGCGCACGCGGCACTGAACACGTCGGCGACCAGCGCTTCGTGCTCGGCGTCAGCTCGTTGTCCGTCCACGCCTCGATACTATCCGAGAGTTTGCACGATGGATGTGACTGCACTAACAATGAGTTGGCACTTTCTAAAAGTTAGTACATCCTTCGGGACACTAGGTACTTGAACCTTCAAGGAGTCCTCATGATCGTCGTCACCGGCGCCACCGGCCACCTCGGCAAGCTCGTCGTCGAAGGCCTGCTCGAGCAGCTCCCCGCCGACCGGGTCGTCGCCGCGGTGCGCACCCCGGAGAAGGCCGCGGACCTGTCCGAACGCGGGGTCGAGGTCCGTCGCGCGGACTACACCGACCCGGACAGCCTGGTCACCGCGCTCAAGGGCGCCGACAAGGTGCTGCTGGTTTCGAGCAGCGAGGTCGGTCAGCGGGTCGCGCAGCACGCGGCGGTCATCGAGGCGGCCAAGCAGGCCGGGGTCCGCCACCTCGTCTACACCAGCGCGCCGCGGGCGACGACGTCGAAGCTGGTGCTGGCCCCGGAGCACAAGGCGACCGAGGAGCTGATCGAGGCCTCCGGCCTGACCGCGACGATCCTGCGCAACAACTGGTACAACGAGAACTTCGCCGACACGATCAAGCAGGCCGTCCAGACGGGCAGCTTCGCCGGCAGCGCGGGCGACGGCCGGGTCGCCAGCGCCACCCGCGCCGACTACGCAGCGGCCGCGGTCGCCGTGCTGACCGGCGAAGGCCACGAAGGCAAGATCTACGAGCTCGCCGGGGACGTCGCCTGGACCTACGCCGACCTCGCGGGCGAGATCGCCAAGGCGACCGGCCGCGAAGTCACCTACGCCGGCCTGCCGGCCGAGCAGCACGCCGAGGTGCTCACCCAGGCGGGCCTGCCCGAGCCGGTCGTCGGCCTCCTCGTGACGCTGGACGCCGACACGAAGGCCGGCCTGCTCGCCGAGACCACGGACGACCTCCGCGCCCTGATCGGCCGGCCCAGCACGCCGATCGGCGCGACCGTGGCCGAGCTCGCCGGCTGAACCGTGGCGGGGAGCCTCCTCGCGGGGCTCCCCACCGGAGTCAGCCCGGCCGGCCGGGCTTCCGCTGCGAAACGCTGTTCTCCCGCAACGGCGGCTGCCACACACGGGGTTCCGGGGACGCGGCGTCGTCACCCGGCTGGTCGAGCGGGTCGGTCCCGTTCTGCCAGCGAGCCCAGTGAGCCGCGCACATCCTCCGCCAGAGGGCCGGCTCTTCGCACTGGTACCGCCGGCAGGCCGGCACCCGCTCCTGGTGATCGCTCACGTATCGCTCCACTCGCCATCGAACGTTCCGCGTTCAACTACCACAGCGACGGTGGCGTTGTCGATCCTCCGCCGTCCGGCCCGAGTCGCCGAGGATCCGGTTGGTTAACCCTCCGCTAACCGGGAAAGCCCCTTCCGACCGCCACCCGGACGACGGAGGGAATGTCGTGTTCCGTCACACGAAGCTGCTTCAGTTCGAAGCCAAGCCCGAAAAGCCCGACCCCGTGTACGCCCACAAGCTCCAGGAACTCATCGGCGGCGCCTACGGCGAAATGACCGTCACCATGCAGTACCTGTTCCAGGGCTGGAACTGCCGCATCGAAGGCAAATACAAAGACCTGATCATGGACACCGCGACCGAAGAAATCGGCCACGTCGAAATGCTCGCCACCATGGTCGCCCGCCTCCTCGAAGGCGCCCCCGCCACCGCCACCGCCGAAGCCGTCAAAGACCCGGTGATGGCCGCGATGATCGGCGGCATGGACGTCCAGCAGGCCATCGTCGCCGGCGGCGGCGCCCTGCCGGCCGACAGCAACGGCTACCCCTGGAACGGCAAGTACATCGTCGCCTCCGGCAACCTGCTCGCCGACTTCCAGGCCAACGCCGCCGCCGAAGCCCAAGGCCGCCTCCAGACCGCACGGCTCTACAACATGACCGACGACCCCGGCGTCAAGGCCATGCTCAAGTTCAACCTCGCCCGCGACACCGTCCACCAGAAGCAATGGCTGGCCGCCATCGAAGAACTCAAGGCCGACGGCCTTGAAGGCGACATCGCCCCCAACGCCCTCTTCGACGAAGAAGACCAGACCCACAACCACACCATCTGGCACCTCTCCGACGGCCCCGACGGCGCCAAGGGCACCAGCTGGACCACCGACGCAAGCATCGAATACCTCATGGACCCCGAACCCCTCGGCGGCCCGGGTACCGCCCCGAAGCCCGACCCCGCCCTCTACGGCACCTACTCGCCGCTGCAGGACGCGAAGGGCACCGCCAAGGGCAAGGCCAAGGAAGTCAAGAACAAGCTCACCTGACGCCGTGGCCGGGGTCGCTGCCGGCGGCCCCGGCCGGGCGTCCGGGTGAGGAGGCGCGCGTCACGGATTCGGCCGCCGTCCGGCCGGGTATCCGGACGGAGTTCCCTCGCGCCCCTGTGGAGGCCCAGTGCAGCCTTGGCCCGGTTCCCCCTACCCGCTCGGCGCCGACTACGACGGTGTCGGCACCAACTTCGCGCTCTTCTCCGAGGTCGCCGACCGCGTCGACCTCTGCCTGTTCGCCCCGGACGGAACCGAGACCCGGATCCGGCTGCCGGAGGTCGACGGCTTCGTCCACCACGGCTACCTGACCGGCATCGGCCCCGGCCAGGAGTACGGCTTCCGCGTCCACGGGCCGCACGACCCCGCCCGCGGGCTGCGGTGCAACCCCGCCAAGCTGCTGCTCGACCCGTACGCCAAGGCCGTCACCGGCCGGGTGGACTGGGACGAATCCGTGTTCGGCTACCGGTTCGGCCGGCCCGAGGAGCGCAACGACGACGACTCGGCGGCGCACACCGTCCGCGCGGTCGTCGTCAACCCGTACTTCGACTGGGCCAACGACCGGCCGCCGAAGGTGCCGTACAACGAGACCGTCGTCTACGAAGCCCACGTCCGCGGGCTGACGAAGCTCCACCCGGACATCCCGGAGGAGCTGCGGGGGACGTACTCCGGGCTGGCGCACCCGGTGATGATCGAGTACCTCAAGACCCTCGGCGTCACCGCCGTCGAGCTGATGCCGGTCCACCAGTTCCTGCACGACCACGCCCTCACCGAGCGCGGCCTGGCCAACTACTGGGGCTACAACACGATCGCCTACTTCGCGCCGCACAACGAGTACGCCGCCTCGATCATGCCGGCGACCCCCGGCAGCGAGGTGCACGAGTTCAAGGCGATGGTGCGGACGCTGCACGAGGCCGGGATCGAAGTCATCCTCGACGTCGTCTACAACCACACGGCCGAGGGCAACCACCTCGGGCCGACGCTGTCCATGCGCGGCATCGACAACCAGGCCTACTACCGGCTGGTCGAAGACGATCCGCAGTACTACATGGACTACACCGGTACCGGGAACTCGCTGAACGTGCGCCAGCCGCACACCCTGCAGCTGATCATGGACTCGCTGCGCTACTGGGTGACGGAGATGCACGTCGACGGCTTCCGGTTCGACCTCGCCGCCACGCTCGCCCGCGAGTTCTACGACGTCGACCGGCTGGCCACCTTCTTCGACCTGGTGCAGCAGGACCCCGTGGTGAGCCAGGTGAAGCTGATCGCCGAGCCCTGGGACGTCGGCCCGGGCGGGTACCAGGTGGGCAACTTCCCGCCGCTGTGGACGGAGTGGAACGGCGCCTACCGCGACACCGTCCGCGACTTCTGGCGCGGCGAGCCCGCCACGCTGGGCGAGTTCGCCTCGCGGATCACGGGGTCGTCGGACCTCTACCAGAGCGACGGCCGCCGCCCGTTCGCGTCGATCAACTTCGTCACCGCGCACGACGGCTTCACGTTGAACGACCTGGTGTCGTACAACGAAAAGCACAACGAGGCCAACGGCGAGGACGGCCGCGACGGCGCCGACGACAACCGCTCGTGGAACTGCGGGGTCGAGGGCGAGACCGACGATCCCGAGGTGCTCGCCCTGCGCGTCCGGCAGCAGCGGAACATGCTCGCGACGCTGCTGCTCTCCCAGGGCGTGCCGATGATCCTGCACGGCGACGAGTTCGGCCGCACCCAGCAGGGCAACAACAACGTCTACTGCCAGGACTCCGAACTGTCCTGGATGGACTGGGAACTGGCCAAGGAGAACGCGGACCTGGTCAAGTTCACCGCCGGGCTGGGCGCGTTCCGGCACCGGCACCCGGTGTTCCGCCGCCGCCGGTTCTTCCAGGGCGGCCCGGTCGGCAAGGGCGACAAGCTCGGCGACATCGCCTGGTTCACCCCGGCCGGCGAGGAGATGACCGAGCAGAACTGGGACGACGGCTTCGGCAAGGCGGTCGTCGTCTTCCTCAACGGCAAGGCGATCCCCGACCTCGACCAGCGCGGGATGCACGTCGAGGACAACTCGTTCCTGCTCGCCTTCAACGCCCACTACGAGGACATCGACACCACGCTCCCGGGCAACGGCTACGGGGAAAGCTGGACCGTCGTCGTCGACACCGCGACCGGCGAGGTGGAACCCGCCGACGCGAAACCGGTCGAAGGCGGCGGCCGGCTCACCCTGCCCGCCCGGTCCCTGATCGTGCTGCAACGGACGGAGACGGAATCCGCATGACCGTGCCGGAGTCGACCTACCGGGTCCAGCTGCGCCCGGAGTTCACCTTCGCCGACGCGGCCGGCATCGCCGGCTATCTGCGCGACCTCGGCATCGGCGCGCTGTACGCGTCGCCGGTGCTGGACGCGGCCCCCGGTTCGACGCACGGTTACGACGTCGTCGACCCGACCCGCGCGCGGCCCGCGCTGGGCGGTGAGGGGGCGCGCCAGGAGCTGTCCGCGCTGCTGAAGGAGCTCGGGCTGGGCCTGGTGGTCGACATCGTGCCGAACCACATGTCGGTCGAGGTGCCGAAGGCGAACCGCTGGTGGTGGGACGTCCTCGAGCACGGCCGCGACTCCGAGTACGCGTCCTTCTTCGACGTCGACTGGGAGCGCGGCCCGCTCCTGCTGCCGGTCCTCGGCGACGACGACGCCGTCGGGGAGCTGACCGTCGAGGGCGACGAGCTGGTCTACTACGACCACCGCTTCCCGATCGCCCCCGGCACCGGAGGCGGGACGCCGCAAGAGGTCCACGAGCGCCAGCACTACCGCCTGATCGGCTGGCGCCGCGGCAACGCCGAGCTGACCTACCGCCGGTTCTTCGACATCACCACGCTGGCCGCGGTCCGCGTCGAAGACCCGAAGGTGTTCGCCGCGACGCACGGCGAGGTGCTGCGCTGGGTCGCCGACGGCGACGTCACCGGCCTGCGCGTCGACCACCCGGACGGCCTCGCCGACCCGGGCGGCTACTTCCGGCGGTTGCGGGAGAACGCGCCGGACGCGTGGATCGTGGCCGAGAAGATCCTGCACCCGGGCGAGCCGCTGCCGCAGAGCTGGCCGGTCGACGGCACCACCGGCTACGACGCCCTGCGCGAGATCGCCGGTGTCTTCGTCGACCCGGCGGGCGAGCCCGGCTTCACCGAGCTGGCCACCGAGCTGGGCGTGAAGACCGGCTACCACCGCGTCGAGGCCGAGGCCCGGCGCCTGGTCACCGACCGCATCCTGGTCGCCGAGGTCCGGCGGATCGCCGCGCTGCTGCCCGGCGTCGACCCCGAGCAAGCCCGGCAGGCGGTGGCCGAGACCATGATCGCCTTCCCGGTCTACCGCTCCTACCTCCCCGAAGGCGCGGCGCACTGGGCGGCGGCGATCGAGGGCGCCCGCCGGGCGCGGCCCGACCTCGCCGACGCGCTGCGCGCCCTCGACACCCACGTGCGCGAGAACCCGGAGAGCGAGCTGGCCACCCGGCTCCAGCAGACGTCCGGCATGGTCGTGGCCAAGGGCACCGAGGACACGACGTTCTACCGCTACACGCGCTTCGCCGCGCTCAACGAGGTCGGCGGCAACCCGGACCGGTTCGGCCTGGACGTCGAGGACTTCCACCGGCTGGCCGCCGAGCGCGAGGCCGGTTACCCGGCGGCGATGACGACGCTGACCACGCACGACACCAAGCGCTCGGAGGACACGCGCGCCCGGATGGCCGTGCTGGCCGAGGTGCCCGGCGAGTTCGCCGAGGCCGTCCGGCGGTGGACCGCGCGCCGCGGCATCGACGAGCCGTCGCTGAACCTGCTGGCCTGGCAGACCCTGGTGTCGACCTGGCCGATCGAGCCGGCGCGGCTGCGGGACTACCTGGACAAGGCGGCCAAGGAAGCCAAGCTCCGGACCAGCTGGACCGACCACGACGAGGCCTTCGAAGCCGACGTGGCCGCCTGGCCCGAGGACGTGATGAACGACCCGGAGCTGGCCGCGGACGTCGAGGCGTTCGTCCGGCGCATCGAAGGGCCCGGGTACGCGAACTCGCTCGGCCAGAAGCTCGTCCAGCTCACCGCGCCCGGCGTCCCGGACGTCTACCAGGGCACCGAGCTGTGGGACTTCTCGCTGGTGGACCCGGACAACCGCCGCTCGGTCGACTACGTCGTCCGGCGGGAGCTCCTGGCGCGGATCGCCGAGGACGAGCTGCCGGAGATCGACGCGTCAGGCGCGGCGAAGCTGCTGGTCGTGCACAAGGCGCTGCGGCTGCGGCGGGAGCACCCGGCGCTGTTCCGCGGCTACCGGCCGCTGCGGGCCGAGGGTGCCGCGGAGAAGCACGTCCTGGCCTACACGCGCAGCTCGGACCTCGCCGTGGCGGTGACCCGGCTCCCGGCCGGGCTCGACGCCGGCGGCGGCTGGCGCGACACCGTCCTGCCGCTGCCGCCCGGGGTCTGGACCGACGTCCTGACCGGCCGGGAAGCGACCGGCGACCTGACCACCCTGTTCGAGCGGTACCCCGTCGCGTTGCTGGTGCGAGGAGACGCATGAAGTTCAGCGTGTGGGCCCCGGCGGCCCGCCGGGTCCGGGTGAGCGTCGACGCGGGCGTGCACGAGATGACCGCGGGTGACGGCGGCTGGTGGCACGCCGACGCCGAGGGGATCAACTACGCCTTCCTGCTCGACGACGACGAGAAACCGCTGCCCGACCCGCGGTCGCGGTGGCAGCCGCACGGCGTCCACGCCGAGTCGCGCGTCTACGACCACGGCGAGTTCGCCTGGACCGACGACGCCTGGACCGGCCGTCAGCTGCCCGGCGCCGTCCTCTACGAACTCCACATCGGCACGTTCACCGAAGGCGGCACCTTCGACGCGGCGATCGACCGGCTCGACCACCTCGTCGACCTCGGCATCACGCACGTCGAACTGCTGCCGGTCAACTCCTTCGACGGCACCGCGGGCTGGGGCTACGACGGCGTCCTCTGGGGCGCGGTCCACGAGCCCTACGGCGGCCCGGACGGGTTCAAGCGGTTCGTCGACGCGGCTCACGCGCGGGGCCTGGCGGTCGTGCTCGACGTCGTCTACAACCACCTCGGCCCGTCGGGGGCCTACCTCGACAAGTTCGGGCCGTACTTCGCCGGCCAGAACGACTGGGGTCCCGGCCTCAACCTCGACGGCGCCGGTTCCGACGAGGTCCGCCGGTACGTGGTCGACAACGCGCTGAGCTGGTTCCGCGACTTCCACGTCGACGCCCTGCGCCTGGACGCCGTGCACGCGCTGCTCGACCGGCGGGCCGTCCACCTGCTCGAACAGCTCGCCACCGAGGCCGACGCGCTGTCGGCGGCGCTCAACCGGCCGCTGACCCTGATCGCCGAGTCCGACCTCAACGACCCGCGGCTGGTCACGCCCCGCGAGCGTGGCGGCTACGGCCTGCACGCCCAGTGGTCGGACGACCTCCACCACGCCCTGCACGTCAAGCTGACCGGCGAGGCGACCGGGTATTACACGGACTTCGCCGCACCGGACGCCCTCGAGCGGGTGCTGCGAGAGGTGTTCTTCCACGCGGGCACCTGGTCGTCGTTCCGGGAGCGGACGCACGGCCGCCCGGTCGACACGCGGACCGTGCCGGGCCACCGCTTCCTCGGCTACCTGCAGAACCACGACCAGATCGGCAACCGCGCGACCGGCGACCGGCTGTCCGCGACGGTCTCGGCCGACCGGCTGGCCTGCGGGGCGGCGATCCTGTTCTGCTCGCCGTACACGCCGATGGTGTTCATGGGGGAGGAGTGGGCGGCGAGCACGCCGTGGCAGTTCTTCGCGTCCTTCCCGGACCCGGAGCTGGCCGAGGCCGTCCGCACCGGCCGCCGTCGCGAGTTCTCGCGGCACGGCTGGGGCGAGTCGGAGGTGCCGGACCCGATGGACCCGGCCACCGTCGAACGCTCGCGGCTGGATTGGACCGAGCCGGAGCGTCCCGGTCACCGGGACATGCTGGCGCTCTACCGCGCGTTGATCCGGTTGCGCCGCGAACGGCCGGAGCTGGCCGACCCGTGGGTCGCGGACCTGCGCGTCGACTCCGCGCCGGACGGGTCGTGGCTGGTGCTGCACCGCGGCGCGCTGCGACTGGCCGTCAACTTCGGCCCCGGCCCGGTCACCCTGCCGCTCGGGGCCGCGGAGTCGCTGCTGACCTGGGGAGAGGCCACCGTGGACGGTGGGGCCGCCCACCTGCCCCCGGACACCTTCGTGATCGCCCGGTCGGCGGTTGCCTCCGGGTAACTCCTCTGCCAGGACGCGCACGGACCGCTGATTGTCTGGGACGATTCAGGAATGGCCACACGACCCTCCGCCGACCACGTCCTCGCCGGCCGCCCCTTCCCGCTCGGAGCCCACCCCGAGGCCGGCGGGGTGCGGTTCGCGATCACGTCCGCCGTCGCGGACGCCGTCGAGCTGTGCCTGATCGACGCGGACGGGTCGGAACGCCGGATCGCGCTCACCGAGCGCACCTTCGGCGTCTGGCACGGCCTGGTGCCCGGGGTGACGCCGGGGCAGCGCTACGGGTACCGGATCCACGGCCCGTACGACCCGGCCCGCGGCCTGCGGTGCAACCCGCACAAGCTGCTCGTCGACCCGTACGCCCGGCAGATCACCGGCGGGCTGACCGACCTCGCCGCGGCCCAGGGCTTCACCGGCGACCCCGAGCGCGGCCCGATGTCCACTGTGGACTCCCTGGGCAGCGTGCCGCTGTCGGTGGTCACCTCGCCGGGCGGGCCGGACACCGGGATCAAGCCGGAGGTGCCGTTCGAGGAGGCGGTGGTCTACGAACTGCACGTCAAGGGCTTCACGCAGCAGCACCCGTTCATCCCGGAGGCGCTGCGCGGCACCTACCTCGGCCTGGCCCACCCGGTGGCGATCGAGTACCTGACCCGCCTCGGCGTCACCTCGGTCGAGCTGCTGCCGGTGCACGCGTTCCTCGACGAGCCGTCGCTGGTCCGGGCCGGACGGCACAACTACTGGGGGTACTCGCCGCTCGGCTTCTTCGCCCCGCACGCCGGCTACGCCAGCGAACCCGGGCACGAGGTCGAAGAGTTCCGGCTGATGGTGGCCGCCCTGCACGCGGCGGGTATCGAAGTGATCCTCGACGTCGTGTTCAACCACACCTGCGAGGGCGGGCCGGACGGGCCGACGCTGAGCTTCCGCGGGCTGAACGCGCCGGTGTACTACCTGCACACCGAGCGCGGGCACATGGCCGACATCACCGGCTGCGGCAACACCCTGGAGGCCGGTTCGCCGACGGTGGTCCGGCTGGTGACCGACTCGCTGCGGTACTGGACGCAGGAGATGGGCGTCGACGGCTTCCGGTTCGACCTCGCCAGCACCCTCGGCCGCCCGCGCGGGGGAGCGTTCGACCCGGCGTCGACGCTGCTCACGGCGATCACCACCGACCCGGTGCTCTCGCGGTGCAAGCTGATCGCCGAGCCGTGGGACGCGACCGGCGAGGGCTACCGCGTCGGCGGCTTCGGGGCCCAGTGGGCCGAGTGGAACGGCCGCTACCGCGACACCGTGCGGGACTTCTGGCGCGGCGCGACCGGCGTCCGCGACCTCGCCTACCGGCTGTCCGGCTCGTCGGACCTGTACGACCACAACCTCCGGCGGCCGTGGCAGTCGATCAACTTCGTCACCGCGCACGACGGCTTCACGCTGCGGGACCTGGTGTCCTACAACGAAAAGCACAACGAGGGCAACGGCGAGGACAACCGCGACGGC